>JBEIHA010000421.1:0-2559 GCA_040381635.1 Pseudobdellovibrionaceae bacterium | reverse complement strand
TCAATTTTCTATTTTCGTTTTTGCGCCTTAGAGGGGCTACGCTGGAGCTTCGCTCTGCGCGCCGAAAATGGAAAATCGAAAATAGAGGATTTTTGCTAACGCAAAAATGGCGGAGAACGCTTGATAGTAGGCGAACTCCGTAGTGTTGTTATATTTGATTTGGAGCCTTAAACTAAGCAATTTCTTTCTCAAGACGTTCTGCGATCCAGATTTTCAGCAAAGTTTGATAACCAATGTCACCTTTTTTGCGTGCTACCTTGCGAAGCTTAGCAACCATCTCCATGGGCAAACGGATACTCGTGGAAATACCCGAAGATTTTTTTTCAGGAGTAACTTCCACAGAGTTATCATCATCCCATTCTTTTGCATCGTATTTGTAAGCCTTTGTTTTCTTTTTCATATATCCCATCCTGTAATGATTCTGGCCATTGAGGCGCCCATATCTTCAAAAATAAGTCTTAGTCTTCGGCCCTGGTTTGTTCGGCCATCAATTCGGAAGCGTTTAGGCCCGTGCTTCTTTTTATTAGGAGTAATGACGTAGCGATTGAAGAAGACTTCCTCTGCTTCATCAGAGGCTATGTGGTGCCTTGCCAAATGCTCTTCGTTATCATCATCCCAAACAAAGAAATACCAGCGTTTACCCTGAAGACCAGTCATAACTTAATGTAGCTATTTTGTAGCTACATGTCAAGGAGGGGTTATTAAATCGAATGTAGTCGAGGCATAGAGATGCCGGTAAGCAAACATAGGGATTTGCGAGAAAAAGTGACTAATGCGTGCTTTCAACTTAGTTATATTGATTGTTTTTATGTCCGCATGTTCGAAGGGCAAGGGCCCCATAGCCGCGACATCCACACCGCCTCTACCCAAACAGGATTCGCCCGCCGCGCCGGCCACCCCATCGATACCCGTCGTTCCCCCGACCTACACGCAAATCATGTTTAAGCAGCAGCAAGAGTCACTCGCAAAGAATACGATGAATTCACACGCAGGCGTAGCGGGAATGCTGACGTGGGGCGGTACCTATCAAAATGTTTGGTGCGCGCCGGGTTTGAAGTGCAACAACGGCGTAGTGAGAGTCAGCAGCAACGTGGGCACATGCACTGGCGTCTTGGTGGCGCCAAAAGTGGTGCTCACCAACCGCCACTGCATAGAAGGCATCGTACGCGAACCGAATTCTTCGTTCGGCGGTCAATCCATTATGGTGATTGCTCCGCAAAGCAGCCGCACACAATATGATAGTGAAGTACAATATGTGGTGAACCTCATAGCCATTAGCCCGACCGAATTTCTCGCCGACAACACAAAGCCGGACTACGCCTTCCTATTGCTGCGAGACCAAATGGAAAGAATCAAACCCGCAAAGATGAATCTTGGTGGCATTCACAACGACCAGACTTATTACATTTATGGGGTTTCGCCTTACGGTGACGCTAAGGACCCCAATGCGATCGAGCGCCGCGAATGTCATGCCGTTTACGGAACGACGTTCGCGCCGAATTTCGATTCACCGCTGGACACGAACTTCAAATTCGCCGATTGCCCAATCGGCCCATCAAATTCGGGATCGCCGGTCTTTAACAAAGAGGGTGAACTGGTCGGTCTGATCGGCGGACAGCTAAATCCTCAGACAGTAAACTGGCTCAATACGATGGCGAAGCTGGTGTTCTACTTGACCGATGAAAAAACCACACTTGGCCACATCGGCTGGGGCACCAACCTCGCCTGTATGCCTGACATCCGCGACCTTTCGAAACCAATCAATCCGGCGTGCGACATCGATTTCAGCACTCCACTCGATTTGGTAGAGATAGCCAAGCCAATACAGGAGAAAGTGGTGTCCAGCTTTGCCCCGTACATCGGCGCCGATCAGAAATTCCGCTACAAAGTGGAACGCGCCAATGAGAAAGTCGCGACGGTCTACATGCTCACGCAAATGGTGTACTTGCAGGTTCCGGAATGCATTCGGCGTTCGGAACTGAGCAATCTTCCGAGCCAAGCTGAAATGCAGTTGGAATTGCGCATGGCGGGTATCCGCTTGTCGAAATACTGGAAACCGACCGACGCAGTCAACGCGCCCTCACTTCAGCCGATCACCTTAAAATTCAGTCCGGAAGCACTGAAAAAGAAGGATTCGACTGAACTGACATTACAGGTGTTAAAAGGGATTACCATTCACCGCTCCACATTAAGGGTTTGCGAGGCTTAGGAAGTCGAACCGTCAAGCATTGACGATCAAACCTGTTCTAAATGCTAATCCTTGTGGCCTACCTAGGCACCAAGATCGAACTGGCATATATTCGTTTTAAAGCTGATGGCCATTAACGCGAGTAATTTAAGCGACTGAGTTTGGCAGCCCGGCAGTCCGGTAGCAGTCGGTGCTTCAAATATCCGCCCAAGTGGTTTTTAGAACATGGCGGTAGCGCCCGCCGAGATCGACGGTCGCTCGTAGACCGTCAGGAAAGTCCGCATTCGTGATTTCATATTTGAGTTCAAGCTGGAGCTCAGCGCAATGGCGCTGGCTCCGCGTGCATCACTGAAGGGTTACCTTACCGGCTC
>JBEIHA010000420.1:0-2560 GCA_040381635.1 Pseudobdellovibrionaceae bacterium | reverse complement strand
TGAATCGGGCGCCGCTTTATTCGCCGGAAACTTCATCCCCGACGGCGCGGAACCCATCGCTCAAGCCTACGCCGGCCACCAGTTCGGCGGTTTTCGCATGCTCGGCGATGGACGCGCCCATCTCCTAGGTGAACACTTAACCCGCGCCGGCAGGCGATTCGACATCCAGCTAAAAGGATCCGGCCCCACGCCATTTTCAAGACGCGGAGACGGCCGCGCCGCCCTCGGACCCATGTTGCGCGAATATATCATTAGCGAAGCCATGCACGCCCTTAAAATCCCAACGACCCGAAGCCTTGCCGTCGTGACGACAGGACAACCCACCTTGCGCGAAACGCCGCTTCCAGGCGCGATCCTTACCCGCGTTGCCAGCAGCCATATCCGCATTGGCACGTTCGAATACGCGAGTTCGATCGAGGGCTCCGCGCCTGTCCGCGCGCTCTCGGATTACACGATCCAACGTCATTACCCAGAACTCGCTTCGCACACTGAGCCCTACGTTGAGCTTTTGCGCGCGGTCATCGAGCGGCAGGCCTCATTGTTGGCCAAATGGATGCACGTTGGTTTTATTCACGGCGTGATGAATACCGACAATATGACTCTGTCTGGAGAAACAATTGATTACGGACCGTGCGCCTTTATGAGTAAATATTCTCCGCCGACGGTCTTCAGTTCGATCGACCACGACGGTCGCTACGCTTTCGGCAATCAACCGCGCATCGCCGCATGGAATTTAGAGCGCTTGAGTGAAAGTCTATTGCCGTTGTTTAGCGCGGAGGAAGACAACGCCATAGCAAAGGCCGAAGAAGCACTCTCCGCTTTCGCGCCGACGTTCCAACGTTGTTGGCTGGAAGGCATGCGCGCGAAACTAGGTTTACGCGGTGAGAACGCCGAGGATCTGACGTTGATTGGTTCGCTATTGCGTTGGATGGATGAACATGGCGCCGACTACACCGACACTTTCCGCGAGCTCTCTAAATCGGCCAGCAACGGCTCGAGGATAGGCGATTTATTTAAGGGTGAAGCCTTCCAAGATTGGCATAAGCGCTGGCAAGCGCGCGGGCCTTCGCAGGAACTTATGCTCGCCACAAACCCAGCCTTCATACCGCGCAATCACCGGGTGGAAGAAGCCTTGGCCGCCGCCACTGACTTTGGCGATTACACCGTTATGAATCGTCTTTTGAAGGCGCTCAAAAGCCCTTTCCAAGAGTCTGCGGAAGACTCAGCCTACCTGGCCGCACCGGACATTGAAGACGAAAGCTACAAGACATTCTGCGGAACTTAAGCCACAGAATTAAAACTTCGAATCAATATCGGCGCAAAATTCCTTTTCAAATTGACGTTTTTCGCCGTGCACGGTTCCGGTCCCGGCGATGATGGCGGTCTTTCGAGCGCGCACGTCGCCAACATAAACTTTTTTAACTGATCTAAGGCGTATTTCCAGCAGCTTTTTCAATCGCGCCTCTTCACTTGTCTGCGCATTCTTAGTGAACCAAGCTCTGTACTCTGAACGCGCAGCGCTGCTTATACCGCCGTTTTGGACGGCAATATCAAAGAAGAAAAGATAGGCGTTCAATTGCTTGAATTTAAGCGAATCCATCATTTCAGAAGCGGCGTTGTGAAGTTTTTCGGCCTTACTCACTTGGATCGATCGGTAAGCTGCGCTGTTGGCCAGAGCGGTCAAAGATTTAGACCAGTCCGCTTTGAATTTTGAACCTGTATACACATTGGCTTTTGCCCAATTGACCGCGGTTTGGTTGCGGGCCAAGAGCGCACTGGTGACTTCTTGTAGATCCAACGGATCTAGGCCAAGTTCCGTCGCGATGATGTTCGGATCATCGATTTCGGAATAGCCGTAATCATGAACGTCTAGAGCTGCGGCACTGACCGTTCCTTCCCACTTGGCCAGCATCGTTACCACGGACTTGTAGTTGGCGCTGCTCAACATGGATTGGAGTGCGCTCGCATGACCGTTGCGCATTTCGATCCACATAGGTTGAAGAGAGCCCTGTCCCAAATTTTGATTGAGCAAACCCATCGAAATGCCCTGCCCATCAAAATTGTTCGCGAGATTGGCCCATCCCTTATGACCTTCAAAACTGCCACTGATATTTAAAGCGAGCGCGAACGGATCACGTTCGTCGATTTCGATATTTCGGGACCAGGTTAGGCCACGGAAATCGAGTTCCGAGCAGATCTTCAAACCCTGCCAGGGCTGCTGTGTCGATGGATTCCCCCCAGGATTTTTCGCATCACCCGGGCCCAAATCACCAGAAAGCTCGTCGCCGAGGTCGATGGTTTGGGGGGCCAATGGTACGGCCCCTGTCTCGACGCTCTTCATAGGCGAACAACCCAAGGACAGCGTTATACTAAACAAGACGATCACTAAGCTTTGATTTAGCATACGTTAGTCTATCGGACTAAGGTCTAGCATCGCTTGAAGGCCCTGTTTGCCTCTCCATGAGAAAGGCCCGTGTTCGCATACACATAGATGTCTTGGGCTGGGCGGGTTAAAGCGCGGACTGGATGAATAATGTCGAATTAATGAACAATGGAAGGT
>JBEIHA010000419.1:0-2578 GCA_040381635.1 Pseudobdellovibrionaceae bacterium | reverse complement strand
GAACTCCATCCCCAGCATGATCATGCGCGCGACCCAGAAGAAAATAATATCAAAGCCCGTGACCAAAACATTGGTGGGATAAAAAGTCTTTTGCAATTCGGAATCCGCGGGCCAACCCATCGTCGAAAACGGCCAAAGCGCCGACGAGAACCAGGTGTCCAGCACGTCCTCTTCTTGCTTGACCGGAGAGCCACATTTTTCACAGGTGCTGACGTCACTTTCAGAAACCGTGATGTGCGCGCACTTCGCGCAATTCCAGGCCGGAATGCGGTGCCCCCACCACAACTGCCTCGAAATACACCAATCCTGGATGATCGACATCCAATGCAGATAAGTCTTTGTCCAAGATTCAGGTTCAAAAACGATCGTGCCGCTTTCAACCACGCGCTTGGCATTCGCGGCCATGGGCCCAGTTTTGACGAACCACTGATCCGACAAAAAGGGTTCGGCCACGCCGCCCGTGCGCGAGCAATGCCCGACCTGATGCACATGAGGTTCGGTGCGCATTAAAAAATCTTGCGCCTCAAGATCAATTAAAATCTGTTTACGTGCCTCTTGAACTTTCAGGCCTTTGTATTTCCCGCCGTGCTCATTCAGCGTGCCATTCTTGTTTAAGATATTCAGCATTTGCAGATTGTACCGCTTGCCGACTTCGTAATCGTTGAAATCATGAGCGGGCGTGATTTTCACGACCCCGGATCCGAATTCCTTATCGACGTAGGTGTCAGCGATCACCGGAATTTTACGACTGGTCAGCGGCAACGAAACTTCTTTGCCAATCATGTTCTTGTAGCGCTGGTCTTCGGGATGCACCGCTACCGCGGTATCGCCCAACATCGTTTCGGGCCGAGTGGTGGCCACTTCGAGCGAGCCCGAACCGTCGGCAAGCTGGTACTTGATGTGGTACATGCTGCCTTTGATCTCTTTGTACTCGACTTCTAAATCCGAGATGGCGCTTTCAAGTTGGGGACTCCAGTTGATTAAACGCAAGCCCTTATAAATTAAACCTCTTTTGTATAGATCGACAAAAACCTTCCGCACGGCTTTTGATGGCCCCTCGTCCAAAGTGAACGTCAGACGATCCCAATCACAAGAGTCACCTAAACGCTTCATCTGCTCGACGATACGACCGCCGTACTGTTCTTTCCACTCCCAGGTCCGTGCGACGAACTTTTCGCGGCCCAGATCTTGGCGCGTCTTACCTTCTTTTTTTAATTCACGCTCAACCACCGACTGGGTGGCGATCCCGGCGTGATCCGTGCCCGGCATCCATAAGACATTGAATCCGCTCATGCGCTTCCAGCGGACCAGGCAATCTTGCACGGTGTGGTTGAGGGCGTGCCCTAAATGCAACGAGCCGGTCACATTCGGCGGAGGCAAAATTACACTGTAGGGAATTTTAGTGGATTTATCGGTGGCACGAAAATAACCCTTTTCCATCCACCATGCGTAAATACGTTTCTCAACTTCTGAGGGGCTGTAACGATCGGGTAGTTCCATGCCCGCTAAACTAGCAAAAGAGCCTAGTTAGTACAAGGATTCAGCCCGTAACCCACTCCGCGCACCGAGCTGATGTCGAGATCGTAGGGGCGAAGCTTTTTCCTGAGTGCGCAAATATGAACATCCAGCGAACGCTTGCTAATTTGGGTTTCACCAAAAACATGATTCTGAATTTCACGTCGCGCCACAATCACCTGGTGGTTCGTGCTGAGCGCGCGCAAGATTTTATACTCGGTGAGGGTTAACGCCAGGCCTTTCCCGCGCACCTCGACCCGGCAGCGTTCACTGTCCAATACCAGACCTAGGCGCGGTACAAATCGACGCGCGTCCGCTAAGCCCTTGCGACGCAAATAAGCATTCACCCGTGCGGCAAAATAGCGGCGGCTAAAAGCGCTTTTGGGAAGGAATCCATCGGCCCCGACTTCGAATGAACGGCTCATAAATTCTTCGCTGACTTCTTTGTGCATAAAGAACGTCGGCTTCAGTTCGGTCAAGCCTTGCTCTTTCCACCACTCCAGATCGATCACCTTTTCGACATCCACCATCATCATGTCCGGGTCGAACTCATTGATGGAGTTTAAGACTTCGCTGCGATGAGCGACGACTTGCGCAGACCACTTCTGATCGCTGACCTCGAGAGCCACAGCTTCAATTATAACTGGGTCCGCGGTAACAAGTAGCAGTTTCAATACGAAATCTCCCATTTCACTAAACAATATTAGTGTTAAGTAGGCCGCAGACCCGGTCAATCAAGAAATCTTAAACTCTGTGCCGCTAAGCGTTAGCAATTGCGTAAAGCCCGGGAAAATCATCTCTTCCACATCAAGGTATGGAGGTTTTATGAAATGGGTACGTTCTTCGAATGGCGCGATCTGCGGGGTCTGCAAAGGTCTAGCGAACACGTTAGGTATTTCGGTTGGGATCTTCCGTCTACTCTGGATTGGTTCCGTTCTCTTTTTTGGTATGGGAATCGCGCTTTATTTTATGCTCGCGATCAGCCTTCCGCGCGAAGACAAGGCTGCTCAAGCCCTTGAACCTTGGATTCTAGGGGTTTGCTCAAAAATCGCTCTGCGTACAG
>JBEIHA010000418.1:0-2602 GCA_040381635.1 Pseudobdellovibrionaceae bacterium | reverse complement strand
GCTCAAAGAGATTATCGTCGCGCAGTCAGCGCAGATCACGCATTTAAAAAAAGAGACGAACTGGGAATAATCGAAAAGGGACAGCACCTCGTGGAAAATCAAAAAATTGAATTGATCACTTTCGTTCGGGCCGAACGACAGAAGGGCCGTACTTTGTCTTCGATCTTGTTGAACATGAAAATTTCGAAATCGAGCTACCATCGGTGGGTAAAGGAAGTCGCGATGCCGACGACGCCGGTCGAGAGACCGGTGCGCACGACGTCGCGCTCGGTCACGGATCTCGAGCGAGCGAAGATCGACGAAATGAAGCGAGACCATCCGCAGATGCGTCACCGCCAGATCCAGGGACTTCTTCAAGGGGACGGCGTCTTCGTGTCACCGTCGACCGTTTACGAGCACTTAAAAGCCCAAGGGAAAGTCGAGCCATACGAGAGGCGTGCGGCTCCGTGGGATGAGCCGTTTTACGAGGTCACGAACGCGAACGTGATGTGGGGCGCCGACTGGACAAAGCTGCGCGTGGGCGGAGTTCGATGGTACTTGCTGAACCTAATCGATTTCTATTCGCGATTCGTCGTTCACTTTGAAATCGTACCGACGGTTAACGCGGGCCACATCAAAAAACTCTATGAGTCGGGCTTGGGCGCGTTCAATATCCCGCTCGATTGGCACCTAAAGCCCGAACTTCGTCTCGACCGCGGAAGTCCGAATACGTCGCAGTTGACCAAGCAGTTCTTCAAAGAAATCGACGCCGATCTGTCGTTTGCGCGAGTGCGCCGCCCCACCGACAACGCGAGAACCGAACGCTTTTACCGAACGATCAAGCAAGAAGAAATTTACATTGTCGGTGACTATCAAGATCCCGAAACAGCTCGAGAAGTCATCGGCGAATACGTCACGTGGTACAACGAGAAGCGTCCTCATCAAGCGCTTTGGAACTTCACGCCTAAACAAGTTCACGAGACGAACAACAAGACCGAGCTTCTCGAAATGCTTCGCGCTCTTAAACTAAAATCATGGACTAAGCGAAAAGAGTACTGGCAGGATTTGAAAAACAAGATCGAAAAATAATTGACTCTGAAACTTGAACTGAATAGAAGTTAGACACCAATCACTGACGGACTAAATTTTCGAATTTCGTCCCACCTCAGAAAAAGCACTACAGATATTCGCCGAGATGTCGTCGGCAAGCTTTGTTAAATCGAAATTTAGTTTTCCCAAAATATCATCGGAATTAAGATTCGCCCACGCTGGATTCTGCGCTTGTAAGTTTTCGATGTCGCCGAGCACATCAGCACCATAGGGCTCGCCGGTCTCAGGATTCCAAAGATTCCCTCGAGCCGGTATGTAACCTCGAACTTTACTTCCATCCCAATAGAGCAAATAAAAGATCGCAATTTCTCCATCGCCTCCGGTCACAACGCCAAGATAGCTTAGGCCACTCGAAGTAGTGTGATAGCCGATCAAGTTCGCAAGATCGGGTCGCTCTTCGGGCGAAAATGTCAAATTTTCTGAATCAAAGCGAACTTTGGCGAGGTCCTTCGCAATATCGGAGCTCAACTCTCGAAAGTCACCGGCCTGTTCAATGTTCCCCAGGGCTTCGACTTTAACTTTAAGCTCCTCAATTGAGATCGCCCGAAATAAACGCGAGTCCTCCAACACCTGATTTTTCATCTCTGGCGGTTTAGCCACCGCCGGATTTTCTTTTGCTTCCGGCTCACCGAACTCCACAGAGATTCTAGAGATTTCAAGCCCTCGCAAAATTTCAGGCAAGGCTTTTGCCGCATCTAACGTAGGCTCGAGTTGCGCAAAGCCGAACGTGTCGGGATCGTTGGCTGGCATGGGAAAGAAGTAGGCCCCGAGCTTCTTGAGTTGTTTTCTCACCGGAATGAGCTGTGCTTTCGTAAATGGTGCGCCCTCTGTGGGGCTTGAGTAATTGGAAGTGATTAACATCGAGGCCGATTGACCGCGGGCAATCCCGGTGGCGATGATGGGTGCAAGCTCGCTTAGATCCGCAGGCAAAAAATCCTGATTTTTACGATTGGCGAGAATGGATTCACAATCAAATGGTTTTTGCACCAAGGGAGGTGCGGCAAAGACTGCGCAAGAGAAAAAACAGAAAAACAACCCAACAGATAAGCTAACTTTAATATTTGTCATGGCGGGGTAATAACAGGAAGGCATCTCATGTCAAGAAAATGTGGGAGAGACTTTAGGGCCTGCCAATGTTTCGCTAACGACAGGTCCATATATTATGTTTACTCTTCCTTCAGGTAAACATTTTAATCTTCTAAATTCAAATCTTTCTAACAGAGCTGCCGCCCATCTTCATATTGGCTTCGAGCCTACCGGAGCGGTTTAAAGTGAGCAGGAAAGCTATAGGCATAGTTCAAGGTGCTTTTCTTGTATTTGGGGAGGGTTTTAGGCCACGACGCGCTATCGTCTTCCAAACCTACCAGAGGCCCTAAAAAATCAGTATTACACATTTTTGCTTCTGCCCGCCTTTTAGGGGCCAAAGTCCAATTCAAAGTTGATAGATGGACGGGACATGGAGATTTCGTTTCTACGAGGTGACGCGCCGTTACTCGGCTCCAACTTAAACTAT
>JBEIHA010000417.1:0-2613 GCA_040381635.1 Pseudobdellovibrionaceae bacterium | reverse complement strand
TGCGTGCGACGGAAATAAAACAAAACGATTGAGCCAAGAACGATCAACAAAGAACCCAAATACTTCACCCAACGACCAGGATCATGATTCACCGATAAAATCGATGTCACCGCGCGGCCGGTTTCGTCTTTTTCAAACGAAGCTTGATAGAATGTAAAGCCGCCGTGATACAAAGGCTCGTTCATCGAAATCAAGACGTTTCCAACAGCAGGCACGTCCACCCGACTTTCGTAACTGGCCGCCCGGTCCGTCCCCTCTTGCAATCCCACTTTAAAATCAGTCAGCTTTAAAGGAAAGCCGATATCGATCTGCCGATGACCATAGCTAACGACGTAGGCGGTGTCTTCGATGAAAAGCCGCAAGACGGAATTCACGCCGATCCAGTAATCCTGTCCGCGAAAACTAAACTTGGCCGCTGACGTCGTGACCGGCGTGAAGTAGCCTGCCTTGGTGAACGTGATGCTCTCGCGCGAGTTCGGCAAGTAACGCAGGAGTCGAACCTTAAGGGCCATCCACCCCGTTTCGATCGTGTCACCCTGAACGACGGTGCCTTTTTTAACTAACTCTTTGTCTTTGCTATAGATTATGTAATCGATTTTTTTCTCGGGATCCTTAGCTTTTGGTCGCGTGACAAAGATCACTTCGTTCTGACCGGATGGAGGCGGCACATCGCTGCTTAGAACAATTTTGGCAGGTCCTAGATTTAACTCGCGGGCTTTACTCTGGCTGTCGCGGCGAATCCATTCTGTCATATTGACGTTCGCGTTCTCAAGCTGAATGCGAACGGCGGGACCATCGCGCTCCAGTTCACTCGCCAGAATTTCTGACTCGCGGTAAGCAAAATGAGAGTAGTCGGTGAACTGCAATTGATCGGCACCTAAGCGCACCACAAAGGGCTTTTTTTCAGACGGCGGATTACTTAAGAAATCCACTGGCGCTTCAAATATGCTCTTCATCCCCTGCCCGCCAAAACTGGCGAACACCATCAGGTCCCGGTCTTTTACGGTAACGAACTTTCGCTCTTCGCCGATATTGAAGACCATATTGCCGTCGATGCCGTATTCCTTCGTCATCCACGAACCCATCAAAAGAATGATGATCCCGATGTGCGCAAGCACAAAGCCCGCATGGTGTTGCTTCCACGGCCAACGATCGATCATCACCGCGATCAGGGTAAGGCAAAGGAGGATCAGCGTGATGTACATCGGCCACGAATGATAAACCAACTTCTGCGCAATCTCGGCTTCCATGTAAATGGCCTCGTAAACCGTGCCTACGGCAGAAATAATGCCGATCGCCAGAATAATGACCACCGCGAACTTAAGGTTAGCGAAGAAGTGAATAATGCGGTCAAAGAGGGGCAATTCTTTTTTCATTTGAGCTCGGGTATTTGTACATGAATGTATTTTATTGCTGACGCGAGCTTCGCTTGAGTCTCGCCGGCTTGACTGGGCCTATATTGCTTGGTCTCTTCGTCCATGTACTGCGCGCGACTGATTTCCACCTGAATGGTGTGCTGCCCCTGGTCAGGCTTGCCGTAAGTTTGCGTCACGCGCCCGCCAACGTAAGGCCAATTCAACTTTACTGAAAACCCAGCTTTTTCATAGGCGGCCACGACCAATTCTTTGAACCAGGGCTCACAGCTCTTGCCCTCTTGATCGCTGACCACGATGTCGGCGCGGGTTTCACCGGGATCGCGATGAGCGCTGGTGCCTTTCGAGGGCATCGAGTGCGCGTCGACATGATAAATTTTCTGCGCGCCATGCTCGCGGAAAAAATCATAGGTGTCGCGCACGTTCGCATGAAAGGGCTCAAAATATCGTTTCAAAAGTTGGTCATGAAGATCTTCGCTGATGGGTTCAGTCATCAAAGTTGCCCCGCGAGTCGTCTTTACCCAATGCAAGCCGGTCGTGAATTTGCCTGACGGATTTTTGCTCCCGCGCACGCTGTCTGAATCCACATCGTCAGGCAAGCGATTGAGATCTATGACGTAGCGATGCCACTGGGTTCTGACGCAAGTTAGTTTTAAGTCGTTCACGACGGGTTCATAAAGACGGTCGACGAAACGATCGACATCGCACATTAAAATAGGCTCAGGAAGGCCCTGAAGCCATTTCGCTTCGCTGGGAACTCTCTCCCCCGAATGGGGAATGGATAGAAAAAACGGCTTCATAGCTGGACTCATCTCGCGTTTGCGGTATCTTCTAAGATTGCATACCGAATGGCAAGAAGAGGTCTCAAATGAAGGCACGCATCTACACGAAAACTGGCGACGAAGGTCAGACTTCCCTCGTGGGTGGCGCGCGTGTGCCCAAGACTGAACCGCGCTTGGTGGCCTACGGGACGCTAGATGAATTGAATAGTCTTTTAGGCGTGATCCGCGTCCACGTGAAGTCCTCTGGCATTAAAGAATTTTTAATCGACACCCACCTACAGAATGTGCAGAACAATTTATTTAATATTGGCAGCCATTTGGCGTGCGAAGACCAGGCCCTATCGCGCCACCTGCCCAATCTCAGTGCCGATGCGTTATCGATCTTGGAATCCGACATGGATCGCTGGGAAGCCGCCCTCCCTCCGTTAAAAGAATTCATCTTACCGGGAGGCAGCCTG
>JBEIHA010000416.1:0-2615 GCA_040381635.1 Pseudobdellovibrionaceae bacterium | reverse complement strand
CTGTCACGGAGGCCGCAGACCTTCGTTCACAAAGCTTCCCATCATGGTGAACGGGGTGGACCGGACAAAAGTTTGGATCGAGCGGATCATTTCCTCTTTGGATATTAAGCCTTACAGCAAAAATGCCGATTACGCCGAGCCTATGCCGCCTTTTGACGGTCCTTGGCAGCCGTCGACGTCAGACTTACAGGCCGTACGCGAATGGATCGAGGCCGGAGTGCCGGATGCGGAAGGTAAGAAACACATTTCACTGGAATGGCTGGAGAGTTTGGCGCGATGAAACTTTTGAAAGCTCTGCTATTTTTTAGTTTTCTATCTGGTGGTCTCGACGTTTCCGCACAACAAATCCGCTTTCGCGACGGCGAAGTCCGGGTGAGCGGCTCGTATGATGTGTTGCGGTTTTTCTACTGGAAATTCCGTCTTCCTGCCCATTATGAAGGTGCAGAAAATTCTTGTGAAAGCATGGGCTTTACAGAACATATCATTGCCGGTTCTCTACTGCCCATGCTTCAAGCGCGTCTTGTACAGGGGCCTGAGAGCACCTTTGAAGAATGGTATGTCGGATGTGTGAGCCGCTTTGCGGTTGTGAAGACTCAATTGGCGAAGCCTCATGAGTTTGGGCTTAAGCCAGAAGCCGGCTGGCAAGAGAGCTGGGATTCAATTTCGGATCTTGAAAAGCGCGAATTTATTCTCAATATTTTGGACGTTTGGATCGGGCCTGAATTCGTTATGCAGGAATTGGGAATGATCGGTCCGGATTCCTCTTTGCGAGGGCAACCGTTATCGCTGGATGGATTTGTGAGCGTGATGATATCCTTGCCGGCAGAAGCGGGCCTCGGCGGCGACACTTCACTTTCCGGAATATTTCAATTTTACGCTTTGGTGATTCTCACTTTGCCGGAATTGCGCATCCATTGAGAGGGTTTATATGAATCTCGAGCGCCGCGAGTTTTTGAAAATGACCGGGATGATGGGCTTAGCCGGTGCCGTAGGTTTAGAAACCTTGTTCCCGGCTCTGGCGCGGGCAAATGAAAGCGATCCGCATATTTTTTTAAATATCCGCGTCTTTGGCGGTATGGATTGCTTGATGGGAATAAATCCCTGGCTCCAGCCGCGTCCTCATGAAGACGATTTGTTTTTGCCGGAAGGCTACCAAGTCTTAAAGCGGGCCGGTGCTTCGGCTATTTCACTTGGGCCTTCGGCGCTCAGCCTTGCCCCGCATGTTTCAGATTTAGCCGTGGTGAACGGTGTCTTTATGGGTACGACCGATGTCGGTCATCCAGCCGCGCAGAATTACATCACCACGGCCAAGGGTTCGCCGAACGCTCCGCATTTTGTGGCCGAGCTCGCTGAATGTTTTCGCAAGCTCAAACAAGACCAAAGCGAGACCATTTTATTCAATGCGGATTTCAATACGTTCGACTTAGAAAAGCTCTCGCGTATGCCCTTACAGCGTCTCAAGCAGCTGGCCTTAGAGGGGCAAGGCAGTGCCGGCTCTGCCATTCCTCATGTTCCCATTTCGACCGGCGAAAACGCAGTCACCCGCGCGCACGAGCGAATTTTTTCAGGAAAGGCCGCGCGCGCTTTGTTTACGGCCAAATTCAAGGAGGTCGAGGCGCAAGTCGGTGGCCTCGAGAAAGACCTAACCCAAATGGATGTCGAGCTGGTGGCTGCGGCCTCGTTTGCGGCCGGCGGTGCGCGCTTTGCGCAAGTGGACTGGATGTATATGAATATGGACTCGCACGAAAATTTCGCCGAGGACCATCATAAGATACAAGACTTTGTTTGGAAACGACTGGCCAGACTGCTGAGCGTGCTCAAACAAATTCCCCATCATATTTCGGGAAAGGCCCTTTTTCCACATCATGTGACGTTGGCGGTGATCGGTGAATTCGGACGATTGCCCTATTTGAATAGCACCAAGGGGAAGGATCATGACTTTTATGACAATTCGATTTTGCTTGGTGGCCGTGGGATAAAGGGCGGGACAGTTGTGGGCGCCAATCATTTCTTCCCCCGTGATGAGCGGCGAAAAGTCTCGCAGCTGTCGGGCTCGCACATCGATTATGTGACCGGGGAAGTGGTCACCGACGGCTATTACAATCTCGCGGATGTGAACCAGGTGCGTGAAACGCGCAATGTGCGCTTGATTCGGCCCGAAAATATATTGCGCACACTTACCGATGTTTTTGGAGCAGATCCCGGTGCGATCCGATTATTTGATAAAGAAACTCCTGCGATCCCCGGGCTGCTTAGTTAAACAAGCGATGCGACTGATTAACTGGTCGCGTGAACTTGGGGACACTGCATTGCCTTCGAGATTAAATGGCGGAGAAGGCTTGATAGTAGGCGAACTCCGAGCGGTGGTTATATTTGATTTGCCGTAAGTTCACTCAACTTTAAGGGGAAAAGGCTCTGGCGGGCACGGTTGCTCTTCAGCGGAAAAAGCACCGAAACACTGATTGCGTTCGTTCTTGACGGCAATAAATTGAAGGGATCGACCATTATCTTCAACGGTACCAAATTGAGGAAAAGTATATTTTCGCAATCCCGTTTCTCTAGGCTCTCGAAAATCGCCTATGCCTGCCAGATAGATTTGATGACCTTGATTTAGT
>JBEIHA010000415.1:0-2616 GCA_040381635.1 Pseudobdellovibrionaceae bacterium | reverse complement strand
TCCATGTCAGGTTTAGAGTTTCAAAATTGGTAACATGTGTTTCGATTTCAGTCATCTTGTGAAGTGACGCAACTGTCGAATAGATTGAAGAACGAAGAGGATCACCACCGAACCTCAAAACAAGGAGTTTGACTATGAATCGCCGACAAGTCCTCACCACTGGAGTTCAATTTGCCGGACTCGCCGCCCTGTTTTCCCAAACCGCGGGAGCCCAGGTGGTGACGGAACCCAATCTTCAGTTAACGACCGTGATTGATCGAAATCATGGCCACACTTTTGTGTTGCAACCCATCGAAGCTCTTCAGCTGCTCCGGGCCACGCGTACGGGTGAAAATCAGGTATTTGATATTCAAGGTCAGAGCCGTCATCCACATTCGCTCGTCATCAGTCATGCCCAGCTTTTGGCTTTGTTTGTTGATGGCGCGGTGAGCTTGGTTTCCTCAGAGGATGCGGGACATACCCACGAAGTGCAATTGGTGCTCGACGTGGTTTAAGCACAAGGGCCACAGCGAGCTCATCATCTCTTGGATAAGAATTGACTTAAATAAGTATTCCGGGAGGATATCCTGATGGAATACAAACCTTTAAGTGGCCGCGAATTTCCTCGCTATTCTGCAATCAAAACTTTTTTCCGCCTGCCTATTGCGGCCTTAGGTGACGATTTCGATATCGGAATATGCGGCGTGCCTTTCGACGGCGGGGTTTCTTATCGCCCGGGGGCGCGCTTTGCTCCGTCTAAAGTGCGCGACATTTCTTCGTTAGGACGTGGCTTTCACTGGGGCCGCGGCCAAAATATTTTCGAGCGCTTGAAAGTGGCCGACGTTGGCGATTGTCAGACGGTGCCGATCGATTTGGCGACGACCTACACCAAGATTGAAGCGCACTTCACGCAGATGTTGAAAGGCGGCAAGCGTTTTATGGCGGTCGGTGGTGATCATTCGGTCACGCTGCCCATCCTGCGCGCGGTTCGTAAACATGTGGGTGTGCCGATCTCGTTGATTCACTTCGACGCGCACCTCGACACCTATCCGGCGGCCTGGGGTTTTGAATATCACCATGGCGCTTTCGCCCGCCACGCGGTCGAAGAAGGTTTGATCGATCCGAAGAAAAGCATGCAAATCGGATTGCGCGGGCCTTTGGCGGGCGGCGACGATTTGGACTTTGTGAAAAAACACGGTTTGAATGCAACGACCGTAGATGACATCCGCATCGGGGGCTTAGAAGCGTTCCTAAAAAAACTGCCCGCGTTCGAAGGCCCCACGTACATCACTTACGATATCGATTGCCTGGATCCGGCCTGCGCCCCCGGGACCGGCACGCCCGTACCTGGCGGCTTAACGACCTACGAAGTGCAGCGCATTTTCCGCGCGCTGAAGATCAGGAATTTGGTGGCCTGCGACGTCGTCGAATTGTCACCGCCGTTCGACACCTCGGACATCACGGCCTTGGCCGTCTTGGACGCGATGTTTGAGATGCTGCATCTGTTTTAACGCAACATACCCTGTCTAGACAGGAAACTGCGCGTTGGATCGGTTGCCGAAAATCCGTCCGGATTAGGTCTCAAGATTGCAGTTTTAAAGGGCTAAATCCTTGCTGACTTTATAACAGACATGGAGTGCCATTTTTGAGCTCGCTCAGTCGTTTAGTAATCTTATTTTGCGCGCTCTTTGGCATTTTCGCGAACCCGGCGCAAGCGATAGAGGACGCCGAGTTACCCCAGCCTCCGGCCGAGCTTTCTGAATTTGAAGCCCGAGTTTGGAAAACGGCTTTTGGCGAATATCATTGGTCAAATGGATTGAATATAAATCTTCAGACCTGGCGATTATCAATTGGGTTCATCGTTAAGGTAGAAGAGGTCGCTCAAAAAAACCAAGAAAGATTGAAAATTCTTCGTCAGCAACTTCTTGATGATGTATTGGAATCTCCGTGGATGAATAAAGTCGATCTCTCGGCTAGGGGCCCCGATATTTTGCTTTCGTTTGACTCCCTTTTTTCAGCAAAAAAACCCAGAGCCATCACCCTCATCGAAGCTGAAAATGAGGCCAGGTACATGCTATCGAGCCGAAGCCGTACGGCCACGGTCAAAATGACTTGGCAAGAAGAACAAGAATTCAAGCGACTCACGCAGAAAATTCTTATGCGCGAGGTTCCCGCAAGGCTTCAGCTAAACCAAGAAAAATTCGAAGCTTGGAAAAAGCAGACAGCGCGAAAACTGGAGCAAGAACATTTAGAATTGGCAAAATCAGCGCTGTTGATGAAATTGCATTGGTTCAAAAGTATTTCTATTGCCAGGCTTAGCTCCTTCAATAAGGTCGATTCCATGATGACCGCGGAAGACTGGATGAAGCTTCATCCAGAATTCCACAATCTTATTATGGCGGATAGTTCTGAATCTGAAGAGTATTCGCCGTTGCCTAGTGGAACCGAAGCGTTGGCGGTGTTTTCGCAAGGGGGCGAAAAATGGGTTGCACTTTCGATTGGTAAAAATGCGCTAGAATTTATACCCTCGTCGAGGACCCGGGCCTCGCTGGCTCAATTTTTTCTGATCTGGAGCGCAGAGTCTCTGGCGGAGACTCTGAAGGATTATCAAAGATTGATTATGGCTCTTCATTGGCG
>JBEIHA010000414.1:0-2628 GCA_040381635.1 Pseudobdellovibrionaceae bacterium | reverse complement strand
GGTTTTGAGCGTGAGGGCTTTTTTGCCCTTGTTTGGCCCGAGCGTGAATCTGTAAGTAGCAGCACCGGCTTGCAGTCTTGCTAGGGCGTCGTCTTCGGAAAGGTTGAGTTGAAGGTGATCCTCCTCGTCGCGCTTGATGAGCAAATTCCCTACTAAAGTCCGTCTCATAACGAGCCGATAATATATTGATGCTTTCGCTGTTCACCCTCATGGCTCTTTTGCTGTCTTCTGTTTCTGCGCCCGCGCAGATTATGGAATCACTTTCCTCCGCGGCCTATTGGCTTGGCGGAAACCAAGCATGTAGCCAAGTGAGCACCAATGTGAACCGCGCTTTGGATGACCTCGAACAAAAATGCAGTGTGCATGGTGGAGTAGGCTCACAAGCGCAGGGCTTGGGCCGGATTGCTGCTGCGATAGATGATCCGGAAGATCGTTTGTTTAAGGTTTTGGGAAAAGAGCATGCAAAGGAATTAAAGTGCAGCGCGGATTTCGCTGGGCGTGCGGCTTCTGATCCGGAAGTGCTCAAGGATCTGAAAGAAAAAACAGAGCTTCTGCGCCTAGCCCGACGCGAAGTTTTGGATGCCACTCAGCGTTTGATGAACAACCCGTTGGCCACCAAAATTTGTCCGCTATCGATCGAAGAATTGCAGCCCACTCCCGGAATGGCGCTGGAACACGATGCGACCTTTGTAGAGTGCAAGAAGATCATCACCTCGCGCCAGGCCGTGAACTCCATCTTGAGTGCGATTCCGTTGTCCAATGTCCCCCCGCTCAAAGAATTTTTGGACCGCCACATGAATGGCCGTGGCTCAGACAGTTTGGATGAGGATCTAAAGAAAGCTTATCTTGGCGCACAAGAAAACCTAAGCAAAGAATCCGATCGCTTGAATTCAGTGGCCGACACCCAAGGTGGAAAAGGTTTTGATCGCACCGCCCGAGGGGCTTTGATGTCCGATCCGCTGGTGGTGAAAAACCTATTGGAAAAAAGCAATCGCGATCCCGACATGGAAGCGTTGCTGTGCCGGGCGGATGCCCGCTACCTAACCGGGGCGGCCAATTTGGACACCGGTCTTTTTGTTGGCTCGCTGATACTTGGTGGGGGCAGTGCGCTGGCCTTGCGCGCAGGTGGCGTCGGTGCGGGTTTAGTGCGAGGAGCTCAAGTCGCCCGCTCACGTGGATTAATTTCGATGTCGGGCACGCGTATTCTTCAAGCGAGTGCCGCGGCCGTTTCAGCGACGGCGGCCTATTCGGAAATCGACAAACAATGCGGAGCCACTGCAGCACCGCGCATGGGCGCCCAAGGGAATTCTTGTGTGAGCGCGCCCAAAATTGAAGACCTCGCCCACGACAATTGTGTTCTGACCTTGGCGCTGACCGCCGCAGGCTTTGCGGTTCAAGTTCCACCCAACAGCGCGGCTAAAATATTAGCGCGACTGCGCGGACGCACCGCCAGCGCGGATCCCGAGCTGGCGTCAAATGTTGCCGCCCGGCCTAGAGCTCCCGCCACTCCCACCCCCGACCCTTTGCCCCCGCGCGACTGGGAAGCCACCGCGGCCCGCTTTCGCGAGCGCTTTCGAACAGACTTGGTTAATGATGCGGATTTACCGTGGGGACAGCAAGGTCTGGTGAAGCCACCGGCAGATGGCCAGCCCTCGCGATTACTTTTAAGTCAGAGCATGCGCACCCAGATTGAGCGTGAGATTGCTTTGGGCCACGAAGGCCATCATGTTCGCAACCTGGCTAATCGCTTGGACCGCGGCAACGACCGTTGGGCCGCGATGAGCTTTGGGCGCAATGCCTCTCCGGTTTATAGACAAGGATATTGGGGTGAAGAGATTACCGCTCACTATGCGGGCGGACTGCGGGGCGAACAGCTTGCACGCAAGTATGAAGAGGCCGGCGATCTCGTTCGTGCGCGCGAAGCACGGCAATTTTCCTATTTATCCTATTCGCAAGGCCGAACCTTTGTGACCAGCAGTCGCCCTATGGTGAACCAGGCTTTAGAAAAAGTGGCGGCCCGGGGACCAGCGGCTTTTGATTACAACAGGAATACGGGACAAGTGGTCATGAGAGTGATGTCGGCGAAGAATGAACCGGTGGATTTTCGCTTTCGCGTGAGTCCCAATTTAAGCATGGCGGGATCAGCCAATGAGGCGCTGGAAACTTTAAATCAATTGCAGCGCCGATTAGATTCTTTGGACAGCATGTACGTACGGCGCATCGATAAGCTTAGGCCCTACACCGAGCGCCGCAATTAAACTCTGAAAAAACTATTTCAGTTTACGCAATTCGACGAGCATGTCCTCGATCGCGGCTTTGCCTTCTTCCGAATTGAAATACTCTTCAGGATCTCCGCCGTTGGCTTTGGTCACATCGACCAAGATCTGATAACCGGCAGCCACTTGCCCGCAAGTTTTCAAATTGTCCATGGCCACTTCGTAGGGCTTCAATTGTTCAAGGATTTACCTGTGTTTCAACCGCCTCAAGACGAGACGAAGCATGTTCCACTTTGATCGCGGTCTGCTGCTCTTCTTGTTTGATGACACAGGTTTGTAAATCATCTCTTGATCCGTGCGCAAATTCAAATTGCCACTGGTATTCTGATCGAAGTGGATCGTGAAATATGCC
>JBEIHA010000413.1:0-2641 GCA_040381635.1 Pseudobdellovibrionaceae bacterium | reverse complement strand
TGTAAGGGCTTTCTAAGGTTCACTTGTTCACGAGCCCCATGTGCCACCGTACCGCTGAGATTCTTCCGACCAGCACCTTTACGCTTGCCGCCCCAACCTTTGATTTTTTTGAACTCGAGTTGCGCTGATTTTTTCATTTGCTGAAAAGTACCTTAATAAGGATGCCAATTCAAGATATTTCAGCGGAACAACATCAGCGGAACAACATTCTGTGGGGGGCAAGATTAATGGAGGGGAAACACTATTCGTTAATGGCTTTTGGAGGTTGGAGGTTAAAGGTCGGGATCGAATTGGGTTGGGTTGGGGATTTCGTCTTCGAGCAGGCTGATCCACTTGGCGCGGAGATTTTCCATCCGTGTGATGGCCTTCTCTCCGCCGTCCGCGGCGGAGTGCGGAAGCGAGGATAAAGAAGGTAGCTTTAGTGGCGAATGGAATTGGAATCTGGACGCCGGGAACTCGAACCGTGCGTTGAAGGCCAACCCCGCTCGAGACCCGAACTGCACTCCGTCTAGCTCTCGCTCACTTCGCTACAAAGCGCTGAAGTTTCGCGCGGACGTCTTCTGGGACCCGGTGTTTTTTCATATCGGGTCGGGTCACGAATACGTGTGACGTTTTGATTTTGGCCAGAAGCTCACCGTTAAGGTTCAAGAATTGGTAGTCAAAATGAATTGAGCTTTCACCGATTTCGCGCACCGAAATGCGGGCTTCAAAGCTGTCGCCGGGTCGCAAGGGCCTGAGGTACTCGGCCTCCACATGTCTTAAAGGAACGCCCCAAACGGGATTCTTAAACCATTCATCCCATGGCACGCCTACGGTGGGAAGCCACGCCTCCAGACTGCGATGCGCGAGGCGGAAGTAATTGCCGAAAAAGACGATGCCTTCGATGTCGCCTTCGTCGAATGGAACCTGGAATATTAGGCGCGCTGAACTCATGCTTCAAAGAGATCACCGTTGACTAAAGGAGTCAATTCTAGGTACGCCTGAGACAAGTGAAAGACTTGAAAATATTTAGCAAAGACGATTTTCCGAAGTATTTGCCGAAACTGCATTCTTTGTACGACGACTTGTTTTCAGCCGGTAAGGGTTTTCGCTCAAAATTGATCCAGCGGATCGGCAAGCACTTGCAGCTTGATGAACGCCAAGAATTGCTCTTGGCACAGACCATCGAATTTATCCACAACGCCTCCTTACTGCATGATGATTTGATCGACCGCTCAACCTTACGTCGTAACAAGACCGCGGCCTGGTTGAAATACGGGGCGGAGTACGCCGTGCTTGCCGGTGACTATTTGCTCGCACGGGTGATGGTGAACTTATCGCGCTTCGGTAATTTGCGCTTGATCCAGTACACCGCCGAAATGATTTCGGACTTACTGGAAGGCGAGTGGATTCAAGATTCACTGATCCGCGATTGGAATGTTCAGCTGAATCAATTGGACCAAGTGCATGATCTCAAAACCGCTTCGCTGTTCAAGTGGTGTTTGCGCGCGCCTTTTATCATCAAAGACAATTACGATGAGGAACTGCACCAAACGCTCGATGAAATGGGATCCTTGCTCGGGCTTCTGTTTCAGCGCGGCGATGACCTTTTGGATTTCGATGTTCGAAATGATGAAAACAAGGCCCCGCTGGGCGATTTAAAATCGGGCTACTTGAATTCATTCGCGGCCTATTTAGCGCGCGACTTCAATGAGGACAAAAAGCAAGCCCTCCGCAAGTGCGAAAATTTGGATCAAGTGAAGGCGCTGATAGGCGTGGCTGAATTCAATCACGCCGTGCAAATGTTCGACGACCTCAACCGTCAGGTGATCGAACTTTATGAACACAAATGCAAGTCGCTGGAGAATCGTTTGGCACCCGAAAGCCGCGGATTGTTGAACGACCTTATGGGTCTGCCGAGCCTCCTTTACTTTCGTAAGAGTAAGTAGTGCGGCCTGAATTCGTAACCCTCACCAAAACAGATCCGGACTTCGATTCGTATCTACTCGGCACTTTTTCAAGCACCCACCGAGCCCTGCCCGTCGAAACCTATCACGCGGCCACCGCGCGCGAGCGAGTGACCTTCCGGGTTCTCCCTTTGGAGCAAGTCGGTGCTCCTGTTTGGTGGATCGTTTACTTTTGGTGTTCTCGGCCCGAATTGGCCGGGCTGACCTTGGGGCCGGCCATGGCCGCGTGGCTCTTGCATGTGAACTCGCTGCATGAGTGGACCAAGTGGCCCTCGTGGTTTGCAATGATCGGTTTGTTCTTCTTGCACACCTCGGTCTTTCTATTGAACGACGTGCAAGATCATATGCGGGGCTTTGATCGGCTGAACCATC
Source organism: Pseudobdellovibrionaceae bacterium (assembly GCA_040381635.1). GTDB lineage: Bacteria > Bdellovibrionota > Bdellovibrionia > Bdellovibrionales > UBA1609 > JALHOQ01. The sequence continues at coordinate 323 of JBEIHA010000413.1, read as the reverse complement.
GAAGAGGCAGCCAAGTGATTCAGAAGGGCTGGGTCACGGGCCAAGCCATGTACCGATGGGCTTGGGTGAATTTAGTTTTGGCGATTCTCTTCGGTGTGCCGGCGTTTTTCAATGCTCCTTTCGAATTAGCGCTGGTGTGTCTCGCGGCAGCTCTTTGCTTAGTGTTGGTGATCACAAAGTCGGGCGTGCGCATCGGAGCTTGCGATTTGGCGCTCGTCCTGCTCTTTGGCCCTTTGCTCGTGATCGGTATAGCGCTTGCCAGTTTTGGCGAATCCTATCCGCAGGACATCATCCTAGGATTAGCTTTAGGTGTCCTCACGCTG
>JBEIHA010000412.1:0-2656 GCA_040381635.1 Pseudobdellovibrionaceae bacterium | reverse complement strand
GCTTGAGTTCCTTGCGCCGTTGAAGATCTTCGTCTTGCAACTGACGAAGTCGTTCAGGATTAAGTTTATTCAAAAAAGCGCGGACCACGGGAAGAGTTTGAGTCGTGGTCGAACCGACTCCGTCATAGATAAACAAACTTACAGATCGGTCGGGCCGCTGGATGGCTAGGTAGATCGAACGTAAATCCGTTTCACTCAGTTTATTGCGCGAAGTGAATTCAAGAATATAGCGGCCCGGTTGCGAAGCATCTTGCCTAAGAACAATCGGCTTGTCGTCTTTGATGGAAGGTTTCAAGAAACGACGCCAGTCCTTAGCGGTCTTAAGCCTGCCTTTGGGCGCGGTGCTCAGTTCATATAGAAAGATCGTGGGCCTGGGGGAACTTTGGGTGGACTCGGATTCTTTCGGTAGCGTGATCACGGCGTCTGCATCCCCGAAAAAAGTGGCGAGTTCAGGTGCGGCGCCTAGATCGGTGAGTTGCCATTGTTGAGATTGGGCCCCTGCGTGGGGCGCAAACAGTCCGAGCGCTGCGAACAGAATCTGCACTGAAAATAGTCGAGATAAATTGATGGGTTTCTTCATGGGATTATCTCACCGCCGCAGCCGCGCTGACTTGAGTGTCGCCGGATCGCCCAGAGAATTGAATGTTGCTTCCCGAACGAGTGATCGAGAGCGTGATCGATGGGGGAGCTTCCCCGCGTTGGACCATGTCGGTGATGCGCTGCTGTGGTTGCATCGTCCCTGCTTCTCGAGCTCTCGAGGTCACAAGGATCGCGGTCAGCCTATCTCCTCGCTTACACATCGTAACGGGGATATCGACGTCGATTGTACCAATGAAGGGCGCGCGAATCTTTACGTTGAGAATCAGTGATCCCCCGCCATTTCTTAGGGTGTTGCTGGAACTGTAAGACTTGAAGCTGCCCGTGAATTGTCCCATGCGGGTCATATCCACGTCGTCTCCGTGCACGGCTTTGAACAAATGTGCGCCCTTGGTGAAGTCCGAGGTGCAGCCGTCGGGCATGTCCGCAGCCAGGGCGTTTTGCGATGCTGCGAAAACAAACAGGACAAGGAAAACAAAGGTCATTTCTCACCTAATTTTTAACCTAAAGCGGGTGTGGGTATACGAAGGTTTTGCATGCCCTGTGCCCATTCAGGGCGGGCTCCGCGGCTTTGGTTTCGGGCGCGAAGTTCACTCTGTTCATGCGTCAAAACGTTAGACACACAGGCGGTGAGCCATTAACATCCTGGGCATTATGAACCCAAAACGCGGCAATGCCTTAGCGCACGAGAAATCCCCCTACTTACTGCAACACAAGGACAATCCCATAAACTGGTTTCCTTGGGGCCCCGAAGCCTTTGAAGCCGCCCGCCGCGAGAATAAGCCGGTGTTTTTATCCGTAGGTTATTCGACTTGCCACTGGTGCCACGTGATGGCCCACGAATCCTTCGAGGATCAGGAGGTCGCGATGGACCTGAATTCTTCGTTTATTTGCGTGAAGGTCGACCGGGAAGAGCGTCCTGATGTCGACGCGGTTTATATGAAGGCGCTGCAGTCTTTGTCGGGCGGTGGGGGTTGGCCCATGTCGGTCTGGTTGACGCCCGAAGGAAAACCCTTTTTCGCGGGCACTTACTTCCCAAAGTTTCGCTTTCAGCAATTGCTGAGGCGGATTACCGAGATTTGGAAGACCGAACCCGCGCATCTGCTGGAAGACGGCGAAAGGCTGCTCGGCGCCGTTCGAAGCGAGGCCGCCGAAGTCTCGGATGAAGAAAGTGCGGCCGCCGATTGGGAAGAAGGCTTAAAGGTTTATATTTCTCATTTCCAACATCATTTCGACGAAAAAAATGGGGGCTTTGGGGGTGCGCCGAAGTTTCCGCAAACGATGAATTTGATGCTGATGATGCGCCAGGATTTTAAGACGGGCCTAAACCAAGCCGAAGCCATGGTGACAGGCACACTTTTAAGCATGGTGCGCGGCGGGATTTACGATCAGCTCTCTGGCGGATTTCATCGCTACTCGGTCGATGCGAAATGGTTGGTCCCTCACTTCGAAAAGATGCTTTATGATCAAGCCTTGATCGCGGTGACGCTGATCGAAGCTGCGCAGATTTACGGTGATCCGGAACTGGCCCGCGCGGCGCGCGAAACTTTGGATTACGTCCGCAAAGAGATGACTTCTAGTGAAGGCGGATTTTTTTCAGGCCAAGACGCCGATTCTTTGAACCCCGCCGCCGGTCATAACGAGGAAGGGTACTTCGCCACCTACACTCATGAAGAACTGAGACAGGTCTTGAACGCGGAAGAGCTGGATTTAGTGAAACGCGCGTACGGCGTGACTCCCCAAGGAGATTTTGAAGGACGTTCGATCTTGCGCTTGCAAGAGGGCTTCGACGGAACGGTCAAGCGAGAATCGATTTTGAGTTCCGCCTTCGAAAAGCTCAAGACCTTACGCGCGGCCAAGCCATTGCCCCATTTAGACGACAAAGTCATTGCGTCTTGGAATGGCTGGATGATTTGGGCCTTCGTTAGGGCGGGCCGCGCCTTCAATGATGTAAACTATTTAGATGCGGCGACGCGCGCGTTGGATTTCGTGCGGACGCATTTGTGGGAAAACGGGGAGTTGTCCCGTTTTTACCGCGACGGTGAAGCCCGCGGGCGGG
>JBEIHA010000411.1:0-2681 GCA_040381635.1 Pseudobdellovibrionaceae bacterium | reverse complement strand
GGTGAACCTTACGCTGCGGCCGCGATGGCGGGCGGTAAGTTTTGGTTGCTGAAAATGGCCCCGCGCGAATCAAAAATTCCGGGAGCTTTTATTTTCACGGGACCCGAGGGGCGGACGAAACGGAACATCAATGCTTTTCAAGGCGCGATCCGCGGGGCCTTTGATTATTTGGATCTTAATCCATCAGAAAGTCTGCGCTTGGCGAAGGACCAATCTCAAGAACTGAAGCTTAGCGAAGAGATTTTCTCTCCGCCGAACATCAAGTTTAGCGTTCATTTTTTCTCCCAACCTCTACTGCGCTCGGTTTGGCCGGGGGAAACGCTCGAAAAGGACCTGAAGTTTCTTAAAGCAAGATCAATGAAAACGGCGAACTGGCTCGAAAGCTCACTCTGAACACTTTTTCGCGATCAGCAAGCGACCGTTGACGGGTTGGTATTGGTATTTATCAACCGTCGTTTCCTCTACGAACCAAACCTTTAGATCGCGCAAAGGTTCATTCCCCTTCTCTCGCCATTGTCGACAAAAAAGATCGGCAAAGGCTATGCGGTTCGGCTCCCCTTGCCTCAACCTTAGAACAGCCGACGCCGCTACCCAACGCTCACTGGGGAAAGTGGCGCTAATCACTTTGGGCCGTCGGAAGTCCGCCCAGCCATATTTCCCCTGAAGAACATCGGCGGCCCGTCCGCTCAACGTCGTGCCCTGAATCACAAACCAACCATCGCTCGCGAAAGGAGTCGGCGCAAACATCCCCCAGTTCTGCTTAAGGCTTAAATGTTGCGCGGCCCACTTCACCGTCTTGGGAACCAAGATCTTAAATTCCAAGCGTTTAAGATTCCAAACCGTCACGCAAAACAGAAACGCTATAATTACGGGCGCGAAAAAATCCACCGGTGATTCTTTGCGCGCGAAAGTCTCCAACTCGGGCAAATGTTGGAATGGTTTTAGATGGGCGATGTAATCCCAAACTTCGCCAGGGATCAGTAAAATCAGAAACACCAGATCCACGCCCGGAAAAATCCCGATGGCCATCGTGGCGGCAAATTTGAGGTGCATCAAAGCAAAGCCCGCAAAGACAGCGATCCGGCACCAAACAAAGCCCCAAGGCGAAAAAATCAAAATCGGCCCGAATCTCTCCCAGATCAAAACCAAACGCGAAGCCCACTGCAAAATCGGATAAGGCACATGATCGGCCATCCAGCTTCCTAGCGGGCGAGCATAGAGATCCCCCTGCAGGGCGAAGTAAGCCGCCTTGCCTTCCACAAACCAGAAATCCCAGGACTTAAGAAATCCCGCGAACACATAGAGATAGGCAATCTGTAAAAGCGCCGCGATCGAGGCGAGTGAAGAAAACGAATTCGATTTCGAGTCTTTAGGCTTGCCGGGTGGCAAGAAGGACATCCACAAAAACATGGTCGCCAACAGAATGTCGGCACTGTAATACGCGAAAGAAATGCGATTGTTGATCGAAATCACTAGGGCGTACGCAATGATCGAACTCAATCGGGGGTACCGATTATAAATCAGACCCAAGCCACAAACGCTCAAGCCAAAAAAGTGCGCCCATGCCATCCATCCCGCTTGCGAGAAATGAAAGAACGAGAACACGTAGGCCACGGCGCCCCCGCCCGTGATCAAGTCGTAAGGAATCAGGCCACGGTCGGTGAAAAGCGCTTCAAAAGTGTAGCTCAGTTGAAGCGCGTGGATGATCGTTAAAACACCCAAAGCCGCGCGGCAGAAGCGTAGACTGCGGTAGTCGATCGAAAAGGCGCGGGCGAAGAGGTTCATGTCCTTGAAAAGTAAAGCCTTCTCTGCACGAAAGAAAGGCCTCAGATTGACTCTACGTACCAAGTGCGAGAGGCGTGCTTGTCCACGTAGCCAAAACATCAACGGCGAAGCATACTTTTTCACCCTATGACGAAGCGTATCCTCCAACTCGGCGTTGCCGAATTCGCGCTGCCCGCGCCCCGGCTCGGCAGCATCGAACTTTATTCCGGTTTCGGCGCGGTTCCGAATGTCGGCGCCGAGATTCACGCCGAAATTCAAGCGGAGCGTTTGCGCGAGAATCCCGGCTACACCGCCGAAAAATGGATCAGCCACACCTTCGAGCGCGGAAAAATCCGCATCACCGTCGGCGGCCGCATGGACGGATTTTTACCGGGCCTCCCCCCGATGGTGGAAGAGATCAAGACCGCCTACCAACTGAACGCTTTGGTGGATGCCCTCGCGCGAAACCCCTCGCACCCCTATCGTCTGCAGCTTCAGACCTACGCGTACTTACAATACCTTCAGACCGGGATCCTGCCGCAAACGCGTCTTCATTTGGTGAATGCGCGCGATCGGTCCTCAAAAGATTTGATCGAAGATTTGGATTTGTCTGCCATTAACGCCTGGATTGGACGCCGCCTCGATGAACTGGTGAAAGAAGATGAAGTCTTTGAAAAACTAAAATCTAGGCGCCGAAAATCCGCCGCGCAATTTCAATTTCCATTCCCAGAACCGCGCCAAGGGCAGCCCGAGCTGGTGAACACGATTGAGCAAACCTTGGGCAAGCAAGGAAGACTAATGGTGCAAGCCCCGACCGGTTTGGGAAAAACGGCGGCCGTGACGTTTCCCGTCTTAAGAGAAGCCATGGCACGCGGACAAAAGACGATTTACGTCACACCGAAAAATAGCCAGCACGC
>JBEIHA010000410.1:0-2704 GCA_040381635.1 Pseudobdellovibrionaceae bacterium | reverse complement strand
GCTTAGCCGGCTAAACCAGCTGCCTATAACTTTCATTGAATCCACTTATGACAACGTCGAAAAGCGTATGAACGAAACTCGGCTGTTTCGCGATTTCGAAAACATCTGTCGTGAATTCAAGGGCGGTCCCAGAGTTCCACGTGTGATTGATCTAAAGGGAGTTCGGTCGTCCCCCTATTTCGGCAGCGTGATGGAAGTTCTTTTCACCGGTATGACTTCACGTGGTTCCCGGGGTGGGGGCAGTGGTGCCTTGAGTGAGAGTGAAATGGGAATTTTCTACGCCGACGGTGAATACGCCGAGGCCCTCGAGCGCGTTCGTCTGGATATTCAACAATACGAAAGAGTGGCGCAGGCCATGCTGACCTCGTACACCAGTTACTTAAAAAAATATGAAGGCGCCTCGGAGGAAACGATCACGAAGCGCACCGCCAAGACTCGTCGTCAGCTCGAGATTATGTCACGCCTGCGTGAAAGAACTCTGCAGACCGCGACCAAATACTTCGAACAGGTCGGTTGGTGCTACTACAAAGCGGGTCAAAAAGATTACGACATGATCAACGCCGTGATCAAAATGGAAGAAGAACACTTACGCGCCGTTCACCGCGATATGCGCCGAATGCGCGACCCGTCGATCAGCGCTGAAGAAAAACTTAAACTCGCCACCCAGCAGCAGTTTCAAGGTTTACCTTCAAACTTCAAAGGAATGGATCAGGTCGATCAAAACAACTACACGCTCACTTCGATCGATTTTTTGATTCGCGCTTCTCGCTATATTCAGAAACTTGCGCCGAATATTTCGGTGAGCCTCGGTTCGCGCCTGGATATGGACGTGGAAATGGTTCGCACCGCGGAGATTCGACAAATCCCCTACGCCGAAAACGAACAAGCCTTTGTTGATAACGCATTGAAAGCCATATTTTCGAAGCGTGAGCCGTTTGCGGTATGGTTGGCCTTAGCCGGCGGCCGGGTAAATATGTGGAACAATCTACTGAAAACAATGACCACCGGTTATCGTTTAGAAAGCGAAATCAACGGCAGTGCCAAAACTTTCTCGCCCCAGCGAATTATGGAAGCGCACGAGGATATCTTGCGACTTACCGAGTTGACGGGCGACGACCGTCGTTTGTTCAATATCTTGCGCGAAACTCTGCGCTTTGATCCCTTGTATTTGGACGAACGACTGTTGAAATACACCATCGACACCGAACGCGGTAAATTTTCGCTGCAAGATATTTGGAGCTTATTTGATTTGCCCGTCAAGTTTGTCAATTTCGAAAAGCTCGGATACGACTATGATCAAACGCACATGGGGCCCGAGCAAATACCGATGTCTTTGCGGCCGAAACGCTTTGGCTACTTGGAACTGGGACGGATCTATTACAGCGCACGCTCTTCCTGGACGCGGGGAAGTCCGATCATCCCCTACAACGCCGACTTAGATCGCGAACTTGACACGAAGGTCACCAATACGGTCCGCGAAGGTTTCCGCGCTACCAAGGCCTTTCACAAAGTGGCTTTGGATTACGTGGCCGAAGTCGCCTCACGTCCCACGCACCTACGTCCGCGTGCCGACATCAATATGGACAAGAGCATCACCTCGCTGTTGAGCGACAATCTGATTCCGTCTTTCGATGCGGACGCGCAGCAATTTCGGCAAGCGACGCAAGGGTGTTTTGGTTCGAAGTGTGTGGATTTTAAGTAAGGCGCGATGCGATCCGACCTGATTTCTTTTGGATAAATTAATGCTTGTTCAGTAGGGACCGAGACTGAATAGTTAATTATGAATCTCGCGACGATTTTTAGGCTTGCTCTACTTGCATTCGTGATTTCAGTCTATGGAAGTTCACTTCTGGGCCAATTTCTGCTTTGGGACGATACTCAGCACATCTTGCTGAATCCCCATTTACGCCACGCCGACTTTGGGTATTTTTGGTCGACCACCTATTATGGTTTGTTCGCGCCCATGATTTATTCGGTCTGGTCCGTCCTGTTTCAAATTTCTGAAGATCCGTTGATTTTCCACGCCTTGAATCTGATTCTGCATTCGACCAATTCCCTTATGGTTTTTGAACTTCTACGACGTTCAATTAAGCTCGAGCCGTTGCAGGCGTTTTTGGGCGCGATGGTCTTCGCCCTTCACCCTTTGCAGGTTGAACCCGTAGCGTGGATCTCGGGAGGTCGCGATTTGCTTTCGGCCTTCTTTGGCTTGGCCGCGGCGCTGGTGTTGGTCCGAGGAGCGGCCGGACGAACTCTGTTTAAACAGAGTCATTTTATCTGCGCCACACTGTTGTTCGCGCTAGGTCTACTCTCAAAACCCTCGCTCGCGCCACTTCCCGTGGCGCTTTTTGCACTGGATTTATTTAAACCGAAAGAAGACCGCCTTTTCCCGCTCCCCTGCCTGGCGGTTTGGGCAGCTCTGGGCGTGGCCGTGCTCGCCTTTACTTTTTCGCATCAGGCAACGCTCACCGACCCGCGCCTGGCGGCTTCAACGACCGAGCGAGGACTCGTCGCCCTCGATGCTGCCGGCTTCTACGTAAAATCTATTTTTATGCCGTGGAACTTAAGCTTCAACTACGACCGGACGATCGAATTCATTCTGACCGAACGTCTTTACCTCGCCTCATTTGCTTGGCTCGCCGCCGGAGTTGGCCTGTTCGTTCTTCTTGCCCGAACTTTCGGGCGCCACTTGTATGGTTATGCCTTT
>JBEIHA010000409.1:0-2707 GCA_040381635.1 Pseudobdellovibrionaceae bacterium | reverse complement strand
TCTGGAAAAATCGTGCGGAGGGCGAACTTATTGTTGAGTCCCATCTTCGCGTCGAAACTTTCGCTTTGGATTTTTGGCGCGGCGTTAGTCAATGGCCTAGGTGAATAACGTAAAACTAACCACCGGAGCTCGCAAAACCGTCTGCCACTCAACTGAATCCAAGGCTAAGCTCCAACCCCACCCCACACCCAAAGTCCAGATTTTCTCAATTCGACACTAGACCGTCTCATTTTGTAGGCACATTTTGCCGATCCGTTTGTTGAAGAGAGAAAAGGAAAGACGGATCTTTCCTCCCGAGCTTCGAAACACCTAATGGATTTGGGTGCCGGAAGCTTGAGAGCAGAAGACACATGCCCGCCCGACCAATTCTCATTACATAAACAATCTCGACGCACGGATGTCGTCGAATAGCCAATTGGAAGGCGTTCATCAAGGAGGATGAGAATACAAGGAAGGATACCACATGGGTTTACGGATAAGCACCAACGTGGCATCGTTGAATGCGCAGAAAAATCTGCGTGCGACGAACGCTGGGTTGGACCGCTCGCTAGCCCGTCTTAGCTCTGGTTTTAGAATCAACCAGGCTGCGGACGATGCTGCAGGGCTTGCTATCAGTGAAAATTTGCGCGCGACGATTCGCGGGCAAAAGCAGGCCTCGAGAAACGCTGAAGATGGTGTTTCACTCGTGCAAGTCGCCGAAGGCGGATTGAACGAGATCTCCAATATGTTGATCCGTTTGCGTGAACTAGGTGTTCAGGCATCATCGGATACAATTGGTGAGACGGAGCGAAAGTTCCTCGATGTCGAATATCAACAGTTGAAGTCTGAAATTCAGCGTATTTCTGAAGTGACGACGTTCAACAGCCGCGATCTTCTGAATGGAACCGGTGGGATTATCGACATTCAAGTCGGTACCAACAACGATCCTTTCAAAGACCGCATCAGCTTCAACTCGTCGGCGGCCAACGCTTCTCTCGAGTCCCTTGCCCTCACTGCTGAAGGCTTGGCGACCAAAGAACAGGCGCAGCAAGGTCTAACGGTGGTTGATACGGCCATGACTTCGGTGAACGCGATGCGCGCCAACTTCGGAGCCATGCAGAACCGACTTAGCTCGACGATCGCCAACTTGTCGATCTCGCACGAGAACTTGTCGGCTGCCAATTCGCGTATTCGCGATGCTGATATTGCGGAAGAGAGTGCGGAACTGACTCGGAACAACATTCTTATGCAAGCCGGCGTGTCGGTCTTAGGACAGGCAAACCAGGCACAGCAAGTAGCACTAAAGCTTCTTGGTTGATCGTAAGAAGAAATATTAGCTTTGACCGGCCTCGGATCCATTGATCCGGGGCTTTTTTATTCAGCCACAAGTCCCGGGGTACATTTTCTGGTCGGAAGTTTCGAAAAACGCTGATGGTTTTCCCAGTACAAATTTTCTAGCTCGGCAACCTTCTTTGGCATTTGCAACGCCAAATTGAGCTTTTCTTCAGGATCTTTTTCTAGGTCGTAAAGCGAAACTTCGCCATCCGCGATGCGCACAACGTACTTCCATTTATTTTCGACACGCAAACCACGCAATTTATTAGCGCAATCGCGTAAAACCATGACGGGCTCGGCTTGCGCGATTAAAAAACTTTCGACCTGATGGTCACGTAACTCCCCGCTCATCAATCTTTTGAGCATTGAAGCCACCGCGGACAATGGCGTTTGGCCGGAAATGTTCACCACGTCGCCGGTCTTCCCTGGCACTCGCATCATAAAGGGATAACGCAAGGCCTGATCATAGAGGGCCGTCGCGTGGGTCAATTCACCATGATCCATATTCATCACGCCGTGGTCTCCGGTCAAAATAACGATCGTGTTCTGGCGAAGCTCTTTATTTCCCCAAAGGTTCAGCGCCTCCGTGATAAATTCATCCATATACTCCGCGTTGGCGTCGTAGATCTTACGTAATATGGCAACGTCTTCGTCAAACCCGGAACTCGCCTTCCAATCAGCGATCAGATCTTGATTCGCGACCAATCCTAGAAGTCGATCTGGATTAGAATCTTTTTTATAAAGCGCGGCGGTTTTTTTATTTTTACCGACCAAAGACACATCGCCGGTCAAGATCAAAAGCAGCGGCAGCTTATCTTGAAAATCCTGGGGCTGATTCAGATACGAATCGAGTCTTTGTTTTTCAAGCACGGTTAAGAAGCGGTCCCAGCGGGCCTCTTTGTTCACTCGGTCTACGTAGGGGTAGTGCATATATGAGAAGTGTGCCGTTGCCACAAAAGGCATGGATCTTTTCTGCAAAACTTGATCCCGAAAAGAGCCGAGCGAAGTGGCGAAATTTTTCCCCTCCCCGATCCGCCCCTCACGAATTGGAATCCGCGTAAAACCCTTGGTCCCGGCGCCGATCACCTCAAAAGCACCGGGGTTGGGGCTGTGGCGAAACCAAGTCTTGGATTGATAATGAAAAAGGGAAGTCCAGGGATGAGGATTCAGGCCATTTTCTAAACGATAAGCCCCTTGTGAAAAGAACTTTTCAATATTCGGAGTCAGGTTGTGCGCGCGGCGATTGTAAATACTCAAAACATCGCTACGCAGCGAACAGAAGCTCAATACCAGAAGATTCCACTTCTTTGGTTCAATCAGCGACTTAGCACCACGATATTTTACGCTGGCCACGTAAAAGCTTACGGTGATCACCAACAGCAATAGGCAAATC
>JBEIHA010000408.1:0-2712 GCA_040381635.1 Pseudobdellovibrionaceae bacterium | reverse complement strand
GTATGTCAGGGACTACGAAAGTTTGAAGAGAAGTATGATCAGAGAGGTTGGGTATTTTTTAGAAATAAACTAGATGTGTTTGTTGCGCTGGATACTTGAAGTTGGGAGCTGTTGCATGTGAACGAAGGTATGGGATCATGCTGAATTTGTCAATTTCGTCTTCAATTAGGCCAGCCGCGTCGGCGCAAAATCTGACCGTCCAAGTGAGGGCCTTCTCGCCACCAATCACGGCAGCGAGACCATCATCTTTTCGGAATTTTAATTTTAAATTTTTTCAAATTTTTAGGACTTTCTGGCTGGATGCCGGAAAGTACGCACTCACATGGATGGACGGATTATGCACCGACCGAATGAGCGCTTCAGAGACGCGAGCTCCCCGCCGACCAAACAACACAACCCTAAAGCTCCACCGAAAACTCAACCTGATCCGAGCGGCCCTGTTCGTCCGAACACAAAAGTGAATGATCGCCCGGCGGGACCGAAATCAATGTTCCAAGTCCCCCCGCCGCGCCTGCATCCGTCATCGAAGCCCCATTCAGAAAGCAGCGCCAATTGGCTGAGGCTTGCGCGGTTTTCAAACGCAGCGGAATATTCAAACGATCGCCGCCCTCGGCCTTATGCAAAACATAGCTGGTCGATTGCGGAGACAAAATCTGCAGTCCACCGCGCGCGACCGGTCGATCCAAGCAAGCCGGATGAAAGCGCGGGCTGAGCTCAAGGCCCGGCAAGTGAGCCCGAGTCCATTCGGCCGCGTCGGGAGTTAAATCCAAAACGGAGCGTACCTGCGCGCGCATGCCGGGGCCCTCGCATTCCCGGGTGATGCGAAGACCGCTCTTCGCGTCGATCAAAATATCCTGGTGATAAGGGCAGCGTGTGCGCATCGCTAAGCCTTTTAATCCCAAAACAGATTTTGTATGCGGGCACGCGGGCCCTCTAGGCAGCCCCGAAAATGAACACACTTCGACGGATTCGGTGCCCGTAGCCATCCAATCCACATCCGTGGACAACGCCTGGCGCTTCAGACGCGAGAACGCATCAAACATAATGGGCGCGGAAACCTCGGGGCCGACCAGTGCGGGGACGGCGCGCTGATCCAGATTTCCCAGCCATACTCCGACTGTAAATGAGGGATCAAAACCAATGGCCCAAGCGTCTCGGTTGCCTTGGCTGGTGCCGGTCTTCCAGCGAATGCGCGAATGCACCAAATGCCGCGGATCGATGGCAAAGTCCGGTCGTCCGCGGATCTTCAAAGCTTCGCGCACCAAGTGGGCCGCGCCCGGATGCATCCATGACCAAGAGGGAGGCCTAGCACTTTCACCTTGAATCAACGTCAATGGTCGCATTTCCCCATCGGCCGCCACCGATCGGTAAAGCATAACCATGTCCGCTAAATTCGCTTGCAGGCCCCCGACCGCCATCGAAACACCTACGTCGCTTGGCTTCTGGGGTGAGCGCAAGCCACTGGACAACAGATGCGCCATAAAGGCATCGACGCCGTAATCCTTCAGCGCTTTGATCCACGGCACGTTCAGCGAATGCGCCAATGCCATTCGGGCTTCCACCAATCCCTGAAATTCACCGCTGTAGTTTTCGGGACGATAGCCAGTGAATTCGAGCGGCACGTCCTCCATCAACGATTCAGGCAGGAGATCGCCGGACTCAAGCAAACGAGCATAGAGAAAAGTTTTTAGCAAACTGCCGGTCGATCGCGGCACCAGCAAACTGTTGAATTGCTGAGCGTCGCCGGCACGGCGAATGTCGAAGTTGCCCACGCCTGCCAGAATCTCGCCCGTTTCGTTATCGACCGCCACCAAGCCAATATTTAGAATTCCCGCGGCCCTGAGCTCAGCCTCTTGCGCGGAGGTCAGCTCTTCGAGAGACTTTTGCATATTAAAATCAATCGTCGTGACGATTCGGTCGCCATTAGTCAAGCCTAGCGCCCAATCACTGACGTGCCCGGCGTACATCTGAAAATTTCCGCGCCATTCGGGAATGGGCTGGTTCATTGCCGTTTGCAATTCATCGGACCCAAGAACGCCGCATTCAGCGAAACGCTTAAGGCGACCATCGCGCAGCTTCTTCAAATTCACCGCCCCTTGCTGTGACCATCGACGCGGCGACTGCGGCAACAACAACAGAAAGGCCGATTCGGCAGCGGACAAAAGGCGCGCGGACTTTCCAAAATACCGTTGCGCCGCCGATTCTATCCCCTCCAGATTTCCGCCGAAAGGTGCGTACGAAAAATAGAGATTTAAGATTTCTTTTTTACTCAGCTGCGCTTCTAAGCGAAACGCGCGCAAAGCTTCGCGAATCTTATTGGACCATACGCGCGGGGCCGGTTCGATCAAGCGTGCCACTTGCATGGTTAAAGTCGAAGCCCCGCTCACTTGACGACCTGATCGCCAATTCTGCGTCAACGCGCGACCCACGGACAACGGATTGACCCCGGGGTGCCAGTGAAAATATTGGTCTTCCAAACACAGAAGCCCTTCGGTCAGGTGAGGGGGAAGCTCATCCGAATCCACACGGAAGCGCCATTTCTCATCGGGACTTAAGTAAGCGCGCAATAGCGAGCCATCACGCGCCTGAACGACGCGCGAGAACTTAAGGAGTGACGCTCTCTGGGGCAAAGGCCAGCCCAGAAAAACACCCAAGCCCATCAATAATAAAACAGCCAGACTACTTTTTGGCCGCTTCCACGATATGAACAGG
>JBEIHA010000407.1:0-2714 GCA_040381635.1 Pseudobdellovibrionaceae bacterium | reverse complement strand
TTTCTCACGTCCGCGGCCTAGCGGATTAATTGCTCTAACGATCGAACTTGAAGATAACTTGATCGAAGCCAAGCTTTCCAACGGCAAGGACGATATTTTCATCGTGACCAAAGAAGGCATGTCGATCCGATTCGACGAAGACGATGTTCGCGCCATGGGCCGCGCGGCCCGCGGTGTTAAGGGCGTGACTCTTGGCAAAGACGACAAAGTCGTCGGCATGGAAGTGATTTCCAAAGACAGCAAAGAAACGATCTTAATCGTGACGGCGAATGGCTTTGGTAAACGCACGTCTATGGAAGAATACCGGCTACAAGGGCGCGGCGGCGTAGGATTGATCACGCAAAAGACCACGGATAAAGTGGGTTCGGTGGTATCTGCTCGTTTAGTGAAAGACACGGATCAAGTCTTACTGACGACGAACAACGGCCAATCCATTCGCATGCGTTGCTCGGATATTTCGGTCATTAGCCGGAACACCCAGGGAGTGAAGTTGATGGATCTCCACGATGGGGAATTCGTGACCAGCGTGGCCCTGCTTGAAGAAGAACAAGAAGACGTTGCCGCCGACGGGGCACCAGAGGCTAAGGAATGATTTCAAGGGTCGCGAGCGCGCGACCCGGCCCAAGATTGCGGATCGAAGGTTTTCGATCCGCGTTTATATTTATCGTCCTCTTTGTATCGGTTTTTCTTGGTGGTTGCTCGTTTACGATGGATTGGCTTCGTCAAAACCGAGTTCAGAGGGCGATGGCGCGAAGCGATTACGCCTCCGCACTCCCAATACTCCAAGAAATTGCTGAGCTTCACTCAGAGACTGAGCGTGGATTAGAGGCCGCTCGCACCGGTGCGCGCGCGGCCCATTTAGGCGCAAAAAATTATCCGCAGGCCGTGAAGTTTTACCGTTACGTCTTGCTTAAGTCGGATGAGCCGAGTGAACGTAAAGAAGCACAGAAGGCTATTGCGCAAATTTATTACGAGAATATGCAAGACCTCTCTCAATCGGTTATGGAATACGAAAAACTTCTTAAACTTGAGAACTCGGCGGACGAGGCCTTTCGCTTTCGGCTGAATCTCGCGAAGAGTCATCTCGGTTTGAACAATGTCGATCAAGCGTTGACTGAACTGAATGTGCTGCTTGAAAAAAATCCACCGGCGGGCGGTGTTTTCGATATTAAAATGCTTATGGCTAATGTTCGGGTCGCCAATAAACAGCTGCGGGAAGCTACGGCACTTTGGGAAGCCATTCTGACGGAATTTCCCGAGCGCTCGGCGAAAGAAAACGTGGCCATGAATATGGTTGTCGTTTACGAAGAGCTCAAAGAATTTAATAAGGCCATTACTGTTCTAGAAACCATGCGGGCGAATTACCCAAATCCTAAGTTCCTTGATCAGCGCATCGAGCGTTTGAAAGAGCGCGAATATAATCTGCCGGGAGCGCAGGGACTTAAGCGATGAAAAACAAATCCGCCAATAAAGGCATTGTATTTTTCGGGGTCGCCTTTGAACTCGTGGCCCTTTGCATCGGTGGATGGATTCTGGGCGGGATGATAGATCAGCACATGAAGTGGGTGAATACGGCGCAAACCTACCTGGTGCTGACGTTGCTGGTGGGTTGGTTTATCCACCTATTTTATCTTCTAAGGAAATTCGAAAAAGACAATGCCAGCGACGATCTTCAATAGTCTTAAGTACATGGCCATTTTTCAGGCGATCATTGTCCTTATCGCGGGCGGTGGACTTTGGATTTCGGGTCGCCCTCAACTAGCCGCGTCGTTCGCGGTGGGCGCCGGTTTGATGCTGGGAAATCTGATGGCGCTGGCGTGGTCCACTTGGCGTGTCCTTGCCAAAAAACCCGTTGCGTCGACGGTCCTTATCATTGTAATCAAGTACGCGTTATTGCTTGGTTCTGTGTTCTATTTCGCTCGGATGCCTTGGTTTAGCTCCGCAGGGGCCGGTCTTGGGATCGCTAGTTTTATGCTAGCGATTTTAGGCTCCTCGTTTGCCGCCCCGAAAGCTACCGAAGACGACGAAGAAGACCCTTAGAATATTGCGGGTCGAACATTTTCGACCCTTAGAGAAAGTGAATTCAAATTGGCTCAAGCGCATTTTAATTGGCTGATGTTGGCTCCGGGAGTAACTCACGACAACGTCCACGTCGCTACGGCGGCTGCGGTCGGTGGAATTTTGGTCGCCACGGCGTTCGCGGGTCGTGCTGTTCTTGGCACCGGCGACGCGGCGGTCGCGCCCGCTTCGCGATTTTCGCTCAAAGGTGTTCTCGAGATGATTTTGGAATTCATCGTCGGCATCGTGGACATGGTGATCGGTGAAGGGGGGCGCAAGTACGTGCCAATGTTTGCTTCGATTTTTATGTTCGTCTGGGTTCAAAATTTAATCGGACTATTGCCGGGCATGACTCCGGCGACGGACAACATCAATACCACTCTCGCGGTCGGTATTTTCTCTTTCTTAGTTTATAACTACTACGGTTTAAAAGAAAACGGCTGGGATTACGTTAAGCACTTTTTCGGTCCGGTCACCGGACTGGTATGGATTCCTATGATGATCTTGATGTTGGCCATCGAAGTGATCGGACACGCCGTTCGCCCTCTCACGTTAGGTCTTCGTTTGTACGGAAATATTATGGCCGATCACACGGTTCTTTCTGTTTTCTTGTCCATGTTTGAATCCATGTGGTTTATCCCCGTACCCGCAATTTT
>JBEIHA010000406.1:0-2717 GCA_040381635.1 Pseudobdellovibrionaceae bacterium | reverse complement strand
GCCCGTGATGTCATTTAAGAATGCGGTTGATCACATTGTTCATCTTTGTCCTCGCTCTCGGTCCTGAAGCTTTTGCTGCCAAGCCGGTCATTACTGGGATCACCGGGGTATCGAACGCGGTTCTCACCGGAACAGTCACGGCCTACGGGGGCTTCTCAGGATTAATGACGGCGGGGACTTGTCCCCAAGCAGACACGACCAAGACCTGCGACAGCTGCGCCGCCGGCGCCTTGGTGGCCTGCAATTCGACGAGGTCCTACAATACGCTTCGTTTTCGCGTCGCCGCCACTCACACCGATGCTGGAAACTTGATTTTAGTGAAGTCCAGCGAGAGCACAGAAATTTCGGTGAGCCCACACAATTCAACGGACGTTTCGGCACCGTGGAGTGCGATCTGTGCTGCCCTGGGAACCGGTGCCTCATCGGACTGTGAAAACCCGGGGGCCAAAGAAGGCACCATCCGTATTTGTGTCGATAAGAATCTGAATAATGATCTTGATCCCGGGGAAGACTGCGAAGACATAAAGGTGAGGATCTCTAAGATGGACGCCGCCACTTACGACATCGCCACCGTCACCGACGGCATCACCGATTTCGTCCCCTATCCCGGCGACGAAAAAATCTATATCGAGGATCCGTTGACCAGCGCGAACTTTCCAAATCTTTCGCACCTGGGAAAGATTTCTGGTGTGCGCGTCTATGTCGGCGAAGGGAACATGACGGCCGCAGTTCCCGGCAACGGTCTGGAACCGGTCAATCTTACGGTCGTTGAAGACGGCAGTTTTCTAAGTGACAGCAAGGTCGACGGGTTAACTAATGGTGTGAAGTACTGGTTTCGTCTTGGCCTAGTCGATGAAGCCAATAACATTGGATATTTCTGGCCGCCCCCTGGTAACAGCACCCCAAACTTCCGCGATGATAATGGCAAAAACTGCGACGTCGAAGATTGTTTGTACACCGCCACCCCCGACGAAGTCGTGGGTCTGCTGACCGAAGACGTGAACTGCTTTATCGCCACCGCCGCCTACGGCACCTCTTTCAACGACAAATTGGAAACATTTCGTGAATTCCGCTTCAAGCGTTTGTTGCCGCATGCCTGGGGGCGAAGTTTCGTGAAGGCCTACTACCATTACGGACCCATCGCCGCCCGTTATATCCAAGACAAACCGATGCTTCGCGCGGCCACTCGCTTAAGCCTGTGGCCCGCTTACGGATTCAGCCATCTCGCGCTGCGCTTCGGACTTTTGCCGGCGGCACTTCTCTCACTCTTTGCGATGACCTTATGTCTCGCGCTGCCCCTTTTAGGGGTGAGGAGATTTCTTTCGCGTGCTTAAATTTTCAAAAGTGCTCGCCCTGCTGCTGAGCTTTCTCCTCGCGACGCCTTCGTTCGCCCAAGACATCGTCGACGATCTTACCCCGACTGATCCGACGCCGGCCGATGAACCCTACAGCGATTACAAACCATCGAGCGGCTCCGGCGAAAAAATGTTCGATTGGAGCAAATATGAAAACGCCAAAGAGGTTCCGCATCCGTTCGCCGAAAAAGGTCTGATTCGAATCACCAAGGATCGCACCTACATTTACAAGGTGGATGAGACCGACCAAAAACGCGCGTTTTCTTTTCGCGTCGGTATATTTAATCCCGAGAATCTGGAAAACCCCGAGGCATCGGGACAGGTGGGCTCCACCTTCGACGAAAACTACGATCAATCGTCGAATCCCGCGATCATGTTCGATTACGAATGGCAGATGTGGCGCATGGCCATCGGCAAGATCGGTTTGCGCGCGGGCACGGGCGTCTTTATCGCCCAGGGCAATGGCCACTTCAAATCCGAAGTGAATCGCGATCGCACGCCACGCGAGATTTTCACCTTCTGGGCGCTGCCCACCATTTTGGGCGCTGTCTATCGTCTGCAGTTTTGGGACAACCAACTTTTTATCCCTTACGCCGAAGGCGGCGGCATGGCCTTGCCTTTTGGCGAATTTCGCGACGACGATCGCCCGCCCAAATGGGGTGGCGCCTTTGCCGGCTACTATGTCGGCGGCGTGGCGATGAGTCTGACTTATTTCGACAAGATGTCTGGCATTCTGCTCGACCGCGAATACGGCATCAACCGCATTTACTTAACGGCCGAATACCGCGGCATCGTGGCGATCACCCAGAATTATGATTTTACGTCCGACCTGATCAACGGCGGGCTACTGATGGAGTTCTAATATGTTGATGCTTCTGCTTTCGCTCGTGTGGAGCGCTTCCGCGAAGACCGACGCTTGCTCTCTTAGCCAAATCCTTAAAGCCACAACGCCCGACAAGAACTGCATCGAGGCCTACCTGGCCAAGATTCCGAACGATGAAGACCGCAGGGAAGCGAAGTTTCGCCTCGCCCAGTGGAAGCCCATCAAGGATCTGCAGGTCCGATCCGGCGAAGGCATGATCGAAGCCGTGGTCGGCGAAAAACTCTTGATGCGCACCATTCTGCTGCAACAGCAAAAGCCAATGCTGATCTACATGGATGGAAAAATACTGGTCGACACTTCCAACAATCCCTCGTTCGCGCGCCGGCTCGACAACGCGATGAAGAAGGGCACATCGGCCGCGGTCGATTTCATCCTACCGCGGGCGCACGCGACGCCGCCGCCCATGGGGACCACGCAACAGACCTTAACTTTGCTTTATGCCCTGGATGAGCCCGACTCTTGGGGCGATGCCGCAATGG
>JBEIHA010000405.1:0-2718 GCA_040381635.1 Pseudobdellovibrionaceae bacterium | reverse complement strand
GAACTAAACAAAGAATGTATTGCTTCTTCTTCCACTCGGTAAAGGGCACGGTCGGACTCGCGGCGACGCTCTCGTCGGGCTTCATGGCCTTCAACATGCGGTCGATCAGCGGAATTAAGAAGGCTCCCGTTTTTCCGGTTCCGGTTTGCGCAAGACCTGCGACGTCTTTTCCCAGCCGGATGGCGGGAATCGCTTGGTCTTGGATTTTGGTGCATTCGGAAAAACCGATTTTATCGAGATTGGCTTTTAAAAGGGGGTGCAATTCTAGTTCAGAAAACTTCATATCCATTTCTCATGTTTGGCCCGTCGAATATTGGATCGTCGGGACTGCGCGGATTGTGATGCGCTTCGTCAGGGGCTAATTAGTGCCCAGTATACGGAGTCAGGCTTTTAAGTCAAAAAATTCCTTAAGCGCGGCGATAAAGGCTTCAGGCTGATCGAAGTGAACCCAATGGCCCGCGCCCGCGATCTCCACCCCCATGGCGCCTGGGAGGACTTGAAGCATTTTCTGATAAGTTTCGCGAGTCAATTCAACCGAAGTCTCCCCGCGCACAATCAGCACGGGCATGCGCAAATTTTTATAGGCCGTCCACCTATCCTCAAACCGGGCCTCATTCAAAGCGGCAAAAATGGGATCCTTGGCGAAACGCCAATCGTAGGTCTCGTCCTCCTGCTTTTCGATGTTGGTGAAAAAAAATTGCGAAACGACCTTCGGCTGTGGATTGAAGGCGATGCGCTTCGGGTATTCTTCGTCGAAAAAGGCCTTGGCGGCTTCGCGGCTGGCAAAAGGCGTGTCGACCAGCTCCACGAGTTTTTCGATGCCTTCGATGTTCGTCGAGGACGACTGGGGACTAATGTCTTCAATCACTAGAGCTTTGACTCGCGGCGCAAATTGGGACGCAAACTCCATGGCATTGCGCGCTCCCATGGAATGGCCCACGAGGATGGCCTGCTCCCAGCCAAGCTCATCCATTATTTGCTTGAGGTCCGAGGCGAAATCCCGCGGATGGTAGCCCGTGCTTGGATGAAAACTTCGTCCGTGACCCCGCTGGTCGAAAGTGAGAATGTGAAAGTCAGCTTGGAACGAGGGCGTGATTCGGCGCCAATTGGCCGCCGATCCCATAAGTCCGTGCAGAAACACGAGCTTAGGCCGCGAGGGATGACCGCTAATCTGATACTGAAAGTTATCTAAGTGCTTCATATGAGTCTAACTACGTGTTGAACGTTACCCCAAAACCGCATCTTCACCAAGATTGGATCGATCCCCATGCGATCGGCATCGTGCGTGCGTTGCAAAAAGCCGGCTTTAAAAGCTACCTGGTCGGCGGTTGCGTGCGCGATCTGCTGATCGGGATTCATCCTAAAGATTTCGACATCGCGACTGACGCCAAACCTGACGAAGTCAAACGCATCATCCACCGCGCGTACGTGATCGGCAAACGCTTTCGCTTAGTGTTGGTCCGCCGCGAAGAACAGCAATTCGAAGTCGCTACCTTTCGCCGCGAAATACGCGCGGACGAAAACGCCGAAGATCTGCCCGAGGGCGACAATATCTTCGGCACCGAAGAAGACGACGCCAAACGCCGCGACTTCACCATCAATGGTCTTTTCTATGATCCCATCAACGACCAATTGATCGACTACGCCGAAGGGCTCCCGGATCTCGACAACAAATGGGTTCGTATGATCGGGGATCCCGGCAAACGCTTGAGCGAAGATCCGATCCGCATCTTGCGCGCCCTGCGCTTGAAGCACATGATTCATTTCTCGCTGGATCCTCAGCTTCGCGAAGCGATGAAAGAATACGCTAGCACTTTGCCGTCCACGGTACTCCCCCGCCGAAGAGAAGAGATTCTAAAATTGGTTCGCTTGAAACATCCTGATCTCGCCTTACGCGAGGCCCAGGACTTAGGAATTATGCAATTCCTGTCGCCCACTTTGTCCAAGCATCTTGAAAGTGAAAACGGCGAATTGTTTTTTGAAAACCTGCGCCAGCACAAAATGAATCTGGGCGACGACGGGAACCCCGGCGAACTGTTCGCCGTGCTGGTGCACTCGTTTGTGCGCGCTTTTTTGGAAGCAGATCCGCACAAAAGTGCGCGCTCGGTTTTCGAAAACGAAGAATTTCAGGGTTGGATGCGCGATGAACTGGGCATGTTCAAACACGAACAAACGCTGACCGTGAAAGCGCTTCACGTGGAACCCCTGCTAGCTCGCCGCAAGGAATTTCAACGCAAAGGTGAACGCCGCCAGCGCGCTCTTCTATCGAACGACGCTTTCCCGCTGGCCTTTCGATTCGCGGCCCAAGATTATCTGCTGTCTTGTGAAGACTTGCTCTACTGGAGCCAAGCCTACGAAGAATTACTCGAGAAAAACCCAGACGGCTTCCGCGGAGGCGGCGGTGGTGGCGGTGATCGCGCGCGACGGCGCCGAAGAACGCGGCGCCCACGCCGAGGTCCCAAGCGTAGCCCTGAGGAAGCGAGGTCTTAATGCTAACCCATTTGGTGATCTTGTTTATTATCATATTGTTGATCGGAGGCGGAACTCGCTTGGCCCGAGCTTCGCGAGGTTTGGGTGAAGGTGTCCGCAACTTGAAAAAAGGCATGCGCGGCGAAGGCGACATCGACATCACTGATTCGGTCAAACGCATCGAAGACGACGAGAAATCGTAATAAAGGCCCCCTAGAATGTGATTCAAGCGAGGCATCGATCTTGCGT
>JBEIHA010000404.1:0-2734 GCA_040381635.1 Pseudobdellovibrionaceae bacterium | reverse complement strand
TAAAATGGTAGCACTATTTGCACGCGGAACAAACGCTTCGATCCGCACGTGAAGGTCCAGCTTTAAAAGAAAGGCCGCTCGCGCGCGGCCTGATCAAAGTTTAATTCTATTTTCATTCGGGCCATCGCCCCCGCGGGTCTGTTACTGCTTCGACGAAACGTCGGCCGCGTCGCCAGCACCGCCCTCACGGCGATCTGAACCTAAGCTCTTAAGCTCGTAGTCGTTGCCAGAGGACTCATAAATAAAGTCGCCACCCCAAGGATCTTTGTTGACCTTCTTGATGTACGGATCCGGTCCCCAGTTGGAACAGCCCGAAGGTGCGGCGACCAAGGCGCCCAGACCTTCTTCGGTGGACGGGTAGTTGTTGCAGTCAGTGAAATACATATCTAGCGATTTGCCATATTCCGCGATCTGGATTTGCGCCTGGCGAATTTTCGCTTTCTTCAAGCGGCCTTGAACTTGAGTGGCCAAGATGGCGATCAATCCACCCAAAATCACAAGCACGATCATGATTTCGAGAAGAGTCATACCTTTGGAATTTCGGACTGTGCGAAAACGCATTAGCGATTTGCAGATATTAGTGCGGCGATTCATTTTGTTTTCTCCTCAATCTTGCAGCTTTTATTTTTAACCTAGCCACCCAAGCTCGACAATTGAAACATAGGAACCATGATGGCAAAAACGATGATTCCAATAACGCAACCCATCACAATGATCATCAGTGGCTCGAGCAGTGACGTTAATCCGTCAATCGCGGTTTTCACCTGAAAATCGTAAGCCTCGGAAACTTGCATCAACATGTTTTCTAAGTCGCCGGTTTTTTCACCAATGTTGATCATATGAATAACGATCGGCGGAAATTGCCCGGATTTCTTTAAGGGTCCCGCGATGGATTCCCCTTCGGAGATATTCTCGCGGCCGATGTCGATGGCGCGCGCGATGACTTCGTTGTCCACCACATTGCGCACGATCGTCATCGCGCCCAGCATGGGAACACCACCGTTAAGCAGCGTGGACAAGGTGCGCGTGAAGCGGCTGACGGCCACGATCCGTGAAAGTTTTCCGAACATGGGGAGTTTAAGAACAATCGCGTCCCACTGCGCACGGCCGGTCGGCGTATTCTTCCAATTTCGGAAGATCAAAAAACCACCGACTACCGTGACCAGCATAAAGTGCCAGTAGTTCACCATGATATTGCTCATGCCGATCACCATCAGCGTGTACCAAGGTAATGTTAGTTCGGGACTGGATTCGAAGACGGTCACGATTTGGGGAATAACGTAGACGAACAACACGCCCAGCAAAATGCCCGTGAAGCCCAGCATCATGATCGGGTAGAGCAGTGCGGATTTGACCTTGGCTGCGAGTGCGTTTTGGCTCTCTTTGAATTCGGCAAGGCGGATTAAGATTGTGTCAAGAGTTCCGGTCATTTCGCCCGCTTCGCACATCGAGACATAAATTTTATCGAAAACACGCGGGTATTTCGCCAGCGCTTTGTTGAACGAACCGCCTTCGTTCACCTGATTCTTAATATCCGCCATCACTTCGGCCAAGAACTGATTTTCCACCTGCTCGGAAACGGCGTTCAGGGCATCGACCAAAGGAATATTGGCTTTGATCAGCGTGGCCAGCTGGCGCGTCATCATTGAAAGATCGGTGACGTTCACACTTCGGGTCGAGGCGGTTTTCTTACCCTTCGATTTTTTGGCGGCGATCGCCTTACCTTTATCTTTGATATCGGTGACGAAGAGGCCTTCTTTTTTTAGTTTAAGTTTGGCATTGCGCAGGTTATCCGAATCAACCGTTCCGCGCTTGGTGCTTCCGTTCTTGTCTAGGCCACGGTACTCGAAAATAGGCATAAAGAATTACGCATCCATCTGGGTGGAGGTCAGCACTTCTTCGATCGTCGTTACGCCACTTAAAACTTTTTGAATCCCGTGATCGCGGAATGTGGTCATCCCGTTGCGGATAGCTTCTTTTTTAATCGTAGCACCGTCCGCGCGTTTCATGATGAGCGAGCGAATGTCATCGGTGATCAGCATCAATTCCTGGATGACGGATCGACCAATATAACCCTTTTGATTGCAGTGATTGCAGCCGACGGCCTTAAAGAAGGTCGCCCCGCGCGCCATTTCGGGCGTGATTTCTAGTGACGACAATTCCACTTTGCTCGGTTCACTGGGCTCTTTGCAATGCGGACACAAAACCCGCACCAAGCGCTGTGCGCCCACACCCATAATGGACGTCGCGATCAAGAACGGTTCACAGCCCATATCGATCAAGCGGGGAAACGCACCCGCGCTATCATTTGTGTGGATGGTTGAAACCACCAAGTGACCGGTCAAGCTTGCGTTGATCGCGATCTCGGCGGTTTCTAAGTCACGAATCTCCCCGATCATAACAACGTCGGGATCTTGACGAAGGATGGAGCGCAGTCCGCTGGCGAAAGTTAAACCGATTTTCGAATTCACCTGAATCTGACCAATGCCGTGGATGCGTTGTTCCACCGGATCTTCAACGGTGATGATATTAATGTCGGGTTTATTGATCTTCGATATAGCGGCGTACAAAGTGGTCGATTTACCCGAACCGGTAGGGCCGGTGACCAAAAAAATCCCGTAAGTCTTCGCCATCAGCGCATCAATCTTCACCAGCGAGTCGGGCGAAAAACCCAACTGCTGAAGTTCAAGAACGACGTTCGATCTATCCTGAAGACGCATCACTAAGCGTTCCC
>JBEIHA010000403.1:0-2741 GCA_040381635.1 Pseudobdellovibrionaceae bacterium | reverse complement strand
CGGCCACGCCAAGGCTGGTCAACGGAGTGGGCGAGGCTTGCTCGACAAAGGCGGTGCCGTAAGAGATATCGCGGTTCGAGCCCGTTCGACGCCACGGTGTTAAGAAAATGCGAAAATTCCGGCTCCCGGCTTCGCGCTGGATTTCTAGGCCTACGTAGATTTGGTATCCAGCCGAAACGAGCGGATGAAAGACCTGTGCCTTTGATGTCGTGATGCCGTAGTCGTCCATTTCCAAGCGATAAAGCACGGGCTCGTTGATTTCAGCGACCTGGACTTCTTTCGCGTCGTTTTTGCAAAAAGCTTTAAAATAAAGTTGAAATTCCAGATCCATGGACTGGCCGGCGAAAGCGGGTGCGCAAAGCGCGCTGACTAAAATAATTAAAATCCCCCGAAACATGGCCCAACATTCTACGGCTTGAGTTTACTGTCAATGGTTCTTGAACTAGGGGATTCGTTTCTAAGGGAATAAATCCCGGGCGCGCTCGATTCCTAAGGTCACGAGCATACGCAGAGCCTCACTCTCATTGCTGAGATTGAAGCGATCCTTGATTTCCCGTGCAAAGTCGAGGGACTTGGCATCCACGTTCCACGTAAGACCTTTTGTATCCTGGGCTGCGTCTTGGTGGGGAGGCGGCGGTGGCGGAGGTGTGTGTGGAGCCGGAGCGTGATGTAAGGGCGCCGTGTGCAAATGATTGTTCGTGCTGAGGGGTTGCGGCAGGCGGGCCTCGTCGAATGTGGATTCGGCCCGAGGTCGGGCCAGGGCCTCGCCGAAGGTAGACTCGGCCCGTGGGCGGGCCTCGCCGTTAGACAGAGAGCGATTCGGCGTCGCTTGTGTTGGGGGGGCGGATGGTTCGTCAAACTGTTTCAAGCCCTGCGCCAGGTGCTTGAGATCTTGCTTGAAGGTCTCTCCACTCACCGGAGCTTCGAGCTGGGCGGCCGTCATACGACGGCGCGCTTGCAGATAAAAGCTGACGATGAGGTCGGCCGAGTTCGCTCTCTCTCTCACGGCGACGGGTTGATGAGATATCCACTCGATCGCCTTCACCAATGTGTCGCGCGTGTAAGCTTGGGGTGGAATATTCGTCGTGTTCGCCATGAATCGAAAAGCCTATGGACGCTTCCCGCTTCCTACAACAAAAAATAACGAAAATTCATTTTTACTAAGGGTTTGTACGAAACTCTTTGACTGAAAAATTGCCAACAGCTGGCTCCACAGATTATCCCCAGGCTTATCCACATTTGAAATTTTCAGTCCTTTGCTGCCCCGAGGGCTAGGCACAATTCACATTTTCCCTTTTAAAATGGTGAAATTGACAGCGTGTAATGGACATCTTCTCTCGACTCGCTTAGATAATTGCAAGTTCACAAAACCTCAGGAGAAAACTCATGCCGAATCCTACTATGAAAATTCTAACGGCCCTCGTTGCCCTAACTTTCGGCAGCGTTGCTCTCGCGATCGAGCCCTTGAAGGTCATTACTCCCGATAACCAAGAGTACGACTACTACTCACAAGTTGTGAACATCGACCAAAAACTGGTGAACGACGGTTTGATCGGCTTGTATTCCGACTTCAATATGTTCAACGTCACTGGCCGCGCGGTTTTGATTGCGGACGGTTCACCCTCTAACCCCTTTAATCTTGTGCTCACGGTGAATGGCAATTTGTACTACGTGGACACTATCCTGAACACCGTAGACAATTTTAAAATCCGTCGTCGCTGGACGAACAAGCCCGAACCCGGTGTTTTCTTGCGCATCGAAGGCCGCCGTGTGAATCCCGAAGACGGTGTTTCCGAACTCTTGCAAGTGTGGATCAAGATTGCTACACCCGAAGGCCGCGTTCTTCCCGTGCTGAAATTGCTCGAAGGCAACTACGATTTGAGCAGCGATAAGAATATGGAACAGCGAATGCGAGTAGTTCAAGGGGGCTAAGGCAGCCCCGGTCCGATTAAAAGATGCAGTTATTCAGCTCGGCCAAGAGATTGGCTTTCAAGCCGGCGGCGTAATCCATGTAATCCGAGATCGTCGTGATAGTGGCGCCGCGGCCACCGATCACATTTTTCGAAAAGTACTGATCTAAGGGCCCGAATTTTTCGACTTCAGTATCTTCGTTTGCAATCACAAGAGCATCGATGACGATGCCTTGAGACACGATTTGATCACGCTCGGCTCTTAGAACTTCATTCATCTCATCAAGGCTCAAGTTTCGATCGCCACCGGGAGGCGACACATTCTGCCCGCCGTCACTGCTCACGCTGATGATTTTGCGGCGCGCTTCATAGGGCACGCGAGCCAATAACTCCGCCGAAAATCGTAAAGCGTTGGAAATGTCGGTGAAGCCATCGGTCGCGCGTTGGTGCTTCCGTTCGATGCGGCTGGCGAAGTCTTGTAGGTCAGCGGCGGAGTGCAACTTTTGCCATTCGATCTCTTGCCGCGTTCTTTTTTTCAAGTGAAAGCCGGCCCACTCGACGAAGGTCAGCGCGAGGCCGTTGCCACTGCACTGCTCAAGCATACGGGCGACTTCGGGATCACGAAGAGCCGTGACGATACCTTGTTTCTGCTGCAGGTACTCAGACGGCGTTATGCTATCGGAAACATCGACCGCCAGCACGATGGCCACATCCACAGGTTCGGCCGCTGCGGCTGAAACTGAAAAAGGGAGGGCAAGGAGTAGGACGCTCAAGATTTGCTTCATCGAACCTTATTTATACCAGTCTGCGCGGACGATTTCGCCTGTTATG
>JBEIHA010000402.1:0-2751 GCA_040381635.1 Pseudobdellovibrionaceae bacterium | reverse complement strand
TTACAAACTGTGATTCAAACCTTCGGCGCTAAGATTCGCGCCCAGTTTTTTGATTTACGCAGACCTTTGCAATGCAAAAGATAAGTCAATGTGGTCACGAGAACATGAGTTCCATAAGCCCAGATATTCACATAATTTTTTTCATCGCCGTAGTGGGTGGGAATTGGGCGTTCAACGATCTTTAAGCCCGCGCGCAAGTGCAAAATAATCATTTCCGTATCAAAATGGTAGTCGTCGGAGAGCTTTTCGAAATTCAGTTTTTTCAAACCGCTCACTTTAAAAATTCGGTAGCCTGAATGAAATTCGCTAAGATGGCTGCCCAAAATCAAATTTTGAAACGTCGTTAGCACGCGATTGCCCAAAAAGCGATGCAGCGGCATACCGCCCTTCAGGGGATTGCCTGCGATGCGCGAACCAAAAACCATGTCCGCCCGGTCCTCTATAATCGGGGCCATCATGGATTCTAGAATTTCAGGGGCGTATTGGCCGTCCGCGTGAACCATGGCCACCACGTCAATACCTTGATCAATGCAGAAACGATAAGCGACCTTCTGACTTCCGCCGTAGCCTAAATTCTGGGGATTTCGGATCACCTGTAAATTTTCACAGTGATGCTCACTTTTATAGCGCATCGCCACACTTTGCGTATCGTCCGAGCTAAAGTTGTCCACGACCAGGATACATTTGGCTGATCGCTTCAATTCTAAGGGAATTCGATCAAGTACGGCCGAAAGTGTAAGGGCCGCATTGTATGCGGGCAGATAGATTGCGAAAGACTTGGACATTGGGACCGCCTAAAGATCATCTTTCTCTGAAAAGCGACTATGTAGTCAAGGCCCCTTGACGCCTATGTTCAGAATTGATTGAATCCCGCATGCTTCAGATCAACTCCATCCGTACACGCCTCACGCGCGCGCGCCCATTGCTCGAGTCCGGTGTATGGGCCGGACTGACGACGCTTTCGAAAGCAGCGAGCCAGTTGATCGTGGTGAAGTGGATTGCGTTGAATTTCGGACCGGCCACCTTAGGCGTCACCGGTCAAGCGATGAGCCTTATCGCCATTCTTCAAGCCCTGGCCGGCGGCGGCATCGCCAACGCAATCATCCGTCGCTTCGCCGTAGACACACAAACCAGCACCGAAGACTTTCGCGACCAGCAAAGATTCCTTTCAGCCAGCTTCACCTACGGCCTAATTTTTTCTACACTATTTCTCGCAGTGGCGCTTCTGCTTAGCACGCAAGTTTCCAACTGGGCATTCGACACCACGGACTATGGCTGGTTTGTTTTGCTCTTAGGCTTGAGTTCGTATTTTTCGTTTCTTGCGTCCTTCGCGCAGTCTCTGCTTTCGGCAAAATCCTTGGTCAGGAATATTTTCTGGGCGAATGCCTTAGGCCTCGTCAGCGGCGTGGTGGTTTTTGCTTTACTGACCAATCACATGGCGGAACCCGGAATTCTCTTGGGACTCGTGGCCATCATGATCTTCCCGGCCTGCTTTTTTATGGTCCAGTTGATGGGCCGATCGTGGTTTTCGTTCGCGTCGCTCAAACCGACTTGGAATCCGTCGATCAACCGGACTCTTGTGCCATTCACTTTGATTGCCACGATCGGCAGTGCCTTGGCGCCGATCATTTTCGTTCTGCTTCGCTCGGGGATTGAAGACAAAATGGGTTGGGATCATGTCGGGTACTGGCAAGCGATCCTGAAGGTCTCTGATTTTATTTTTTCATTCATTGGTCTACTGATTGCCTCGACGTTCTACCCACGCGTCGCTGCGGCCAAGACGACCGACGAAGCCGTTGCCCAAGCCTTGCAGTTCGCGCTGCCCTTCACGGCCTTGCTCGCTTGCGGACTTTTTATCACCGGATTTTTTGGCGAGACCGTGCTGTCTCTCATTTATTCTGATGCTTATCGATTTTTGAAGTCAGATCTCAACGTACTTTTGTTCGGTGGCTTCTTTCGCGCCCTAGCGTGGCTCAGCGCTTACTTTTTGATGGCCCGCAATCACCTAAAAATGTTTCTGACTTTCGAGGTGATCGGTTCGATCTCTCTTTACGCGATTTGCAGCATCAGCTTAAATTATGGATTTTCGGCTCTGATCTGGGGACAAGTGATTCAGTCCGTCTTTTATCTATTTATTCTTATGGCCGGTGTTTCTTACATGAAATACACGAAGCGGCTCTAAGGTGGGTACGATGAACAAAGCCTTCATCGAAATCATTGTCGCGCATTACAATGGTTCCAAGTACATCACTGAACAACTGGATTCGATCGAAAAAAGCCTGCTACCCGCTGGGACAGAGCTAAAGATCAAAGTGATCGATGATGCCTCATCGAAAGACGAATTCGATAAACTTTTAGTTACCTGCTCGCGCTGGTCCAACATTGAAGTCCTGCGCAATGATCAGAATCTTGGTGTGATTCGAACTTTCGAAAAAGGCCTAAAGCTTTCGGTGGCCAATTACGTCATGCTCAGCGACCAGGACGACGTTTGGCTGCCGAACAAAATTCAAATGAGCCTTTCCAAGATGCAAGAGACCGAAGGCAATGGCGCCGCCCTGGTCTTCACCGATGTTCGCAGCGTCGATATAAATCTAGAAACCATCACCGAGCGGATGTTGAACCGCGAGACTTTCGACAGCGAGAGCGAAAAACATCGCCTGTTATTCCAAAATCAAGTTGCCGGCTGCACGATCATGGTGAACCGCAAACTCTTAGACGTCGCTTTGCCTTTCCCGACTGTTCTGCCCATGC
>JBEIHA010000401.1:0-2766 GCA_040381635.1 Pseudobdellovibrionaceae bacterium | reverse complement strand
GATGGCGAACGACAGATATGCCGATATCGATCCGCGTTTCTTTACGATTAAAAACGGGCGTGCTCACTATTTCATCAGTCGTGGAGCAAAAGCTCGCTTCGATGATCCTTCGAAAATCGAAGTTCTCGAGATGAACGCCGATCGTTTCTGGACAAGTGAATCCGGTGAATCACCAAGGCTCGCCAAATAAGATGAAAGACCTGAAGCGCGCTTTTTATTACACGATCTTAGGCTTAGGTTTAAGTTCACTCTTAGGGTGTGGGAACTACCAGGAAAGCAAAAAATCGTTGCCTGGGCCCGCACCATTAGGAAATCCCGACCCCAGCATTGATTTTGCCACCATAAAGCGCGTGATTCTGGACGTTCATTGCATCAACTGTCACACCGGAAGACATTTGGCTTATGCCAACTATGCGGTCTTCAAACTTGCCGCCGCAGAATCCTTGCGGCGGGTGACTTCAAACGATTCGGGCTACCGAATGCCGAAAACTCCCGAGCCCGCCTTGTCATTAGATAAACAAGAACTGCTCGCGGCGTGGATCGCGGCCGGGGCCAACGAATTTGCCGAGACGCAACCCGACCTTTCACCTAAACCTGTGCAGATTGGCTTCGACGAAATTCGGCGTGATCTTTTAGTTCCATTTAATTGTTTGGGCTGCCACACCAATTTCAATAGTTACGGGACAGTCCGTCGCTTGGCGCCGGCCATAATTAGCTACCTTGCCACCGATCAAATGCCGTTCCCGCAAAGGCGCGGATCGCCGGTCACTTTGGTTCCGCCAGTAACAAAAGCAAAATTCAACACATGGCTTCAGCAAGGTGCGCCTGAATTCGCAGATCAACCGGCGGCAACTCAACGGCCTGAAGATCCGAAGGCCACTTGGGTTTATTTGCGCAACAACGTCTTAGGTCCTAAGTGCATCATTTGTCATAACTCTTATGGTCCTAGGGCGCCGACGGATATGTCGACTTTCAAAGGCCTAATGGCTTGGTCCAAGAAGAATCCAAAGCTCTTCGATTTGAAGGATCCACAAAACAGTCATTTCGTAGGCTCGATGCTTGGCCGAGTTGATGATGACGAATTTTTCTACGATCCTATGCCTTTCAACAGCGCTGCGGATGATATAAGTGCGGTCATTCCAGCGGTGACTCCGCAAGAACTTGAGCTGATCAAACAATGGATTGCGCTAGGACTGCCGTTTAACGAGGACGAACGTTGAAAATGAAATCCAGCCTTATTTTAACGATGGTCCTCCTCCTATTTCACGTCTATCCCGCGCGGGCCTACGTCGAAAACGCCGTTCATGGTTACGCCAGCTGCATCAGCTGTCATTACGCCCCGGGTGGTGGGCACCTGCTCACCGATTACGGTCGATCTTTATCCAGTGAGTTGATGAGCACCTGGTCGTTCTGGAAGAACAGCGAAAACCCGGCGTTCGGCTTAGCGAAAACCAATGAACGCCTAAAGACGGGCGGAAATTTTCGCTCCATCCAAACTTACCGCGACAACAAAAGCGCGCGCACCGGCAGACAATTCTTGATGGAAACCAATGTCGAATTGGGGGTGCCATATAAGGACGTCATTTTCGTTGGTTCGGTAGGCGTCATTCAAGGGCCCCGTCAAACTCCCGATCGCGGTACCTTTACTTCGGATCGCCACTACCTTCTTTGGAACACGTCCGAAGCCGGAAGACTTCGGGCTGGAAAGTTTCGGCAGAGATTCGGTATCAATGATCCCAATCACACTCGGCTAACAAAATCGTTGTTGGGCTTCGGACCGCGGTCTGAAAACTACATTCTTGAATACACGCAGTACTTCGAAAACTCAGAAGTGTCGGTAAGCTCGAGTTCGGGTCGGATCGATCAACCCAGACTGCAAAGCTCAGAAAACAACGTGAGCTCGACCGTGTCCTACACTCCGGCAGGGAGTTCTATTTTGGGCGCAAGTGTACTGTTGGGCGAAAGCGATCAGCAGCGACGATTCTTAAGTGGACTGCACGTGGTGCAGCCGTTGACCGAACACTGGTCCTTGTTATCTGAGTTGGACTTTGAAAGATCCCATCGAAGTACGACCCCGGCCAAGTACACCGACACCCTGGCCAGTCAAACGCGGCTCTCTTACAAAATGGTCAAAGGTCTTTTGGGATATTTGGTATTCGAACATTCATCGCGCGTGGGGCCGACCGGCTATGGTTTGACCACTTCACCTGGCCTTGGCTTTCAGTGGCTACCTATTCCCCACGTCGAGATTCAAACGGAATATCAAATCCGCACCGAATCCACGGCCAACGGAGATCCCAATCATATTGCGTGGGTGTTGCTGCATTTGTATCCGTTTTAAAAAGGTCCTTAATTTTTCATGGAGGTTTTTATGAAACACATTCTTCTTAGCCTGATTCTGGTGGGCTCGGTTTCTGCGTTTGCGGCGCCCGGCGTAACGATCAAAGCCAAACTTTCGCCCGCGGGTTCATTTGAAGCCGTAACCAGTGATGTCACTGGCAGCGCCACCATCGACGGTCAAAAGGTCAGTGCCAAGGGCGTCAAGATTCTGCTGGACACTTTGAAGACCAGCATCGACTTGCGCGACCGACATATGCGCGAAAAATACTTGGAAACCGAAAAATTCCCCCACGCCGAGTTGATCGAAGCTTCGGGCGAAAACGGAAAAGGCAGTGCCAAAATTCGAATTCGTGGTGTCGAAAAAGATGTCGCAGGGACCTACGAATTATTGAATTCGGATAAGGATTTGAAAGCTAAGTTTAAAAT
>JBEIHA010000400.1:0-2786 GCA_040381635.1 Pseudobdellovibrionaceae bacterium | reverse complement strand
GCTAAAAAAATCCCGGTTCTTTATTCTGGTAATATGAGCCTGGGAATCGCAGTGTTTTCACGAATGATGAAATCCCTGGCCTCGATCAAGGATTGGGACTTCCAAATTGAAGAGGCCCATCACAACCAAAAAAAGGATCGTCCCAGTGGGACCGCGCTTCTTTTACAAGACAAACTCAAAGCAACGGTCGGGCCGAACGTGCCCGACCCGCAAAGTTTACGCGGTGGCGGAATTCCGGGGATTCACACCTTGTGGGCTATGGGACCTGAAGAAACCTTGACCATCACCCACACGGCTTTCAACAGACAGGTCTTCGCGCGCGGCGCTCTAAAGGCGGCGCGCTGGCTGTTTGACAAAAAAGAGGCCGGACTCTATGACTTATCCGACTTGTACGGTTGATTAACAAAAATCAGGAGCCTCCCCAGATGCAGTTTTACATTGATTCCGCGGACATTGAAGAAATCCGCCAGGCCAACAAACGTGGTTGGGTTGACGGCGTAACGACCAATCCGACCCTCGTTGCTAAGACCGGCCGTAAGAACGCCGACGTCATCAAAGATATTTGCAAAGAGGTCAAAGGCTTGGTTTCGGCCGAAGTCATCTCCCTTCAAGCGGATGAAATGGTGAAAGAAGGCCTCGAGCTCGCGAAGATCGCGGACAATGTGGTTGTTAAAATTCCGATGTGCGAAGAAGGCCTGGTGGCTGTTCGCCGCCTTGCATCAGATGGCATTAAGACCAACGTTACGCTGATTTTCTCTCCCCTTCAGGCTTTGCTGGTCGCAAAGGCTGGCGCCACCTTGGTTAGTCCGTTTGTGGGCCGCCTCGATGACGTTGGATATGACGGTATGGAATTGATTAGTCAGATTACTCAAATCTTCGAAAACTACGAAATGGATACTCAAGTTTTGGTCGCGAGTATTCGCCATCCGATCCATGTTTTGCAATCGGCCTTAATGAAAGCCGACATTGTCACCTGTCCGTACAAAGTGTTCGCGCAATTGGTGAACCACCCATTAACGGACAAAGGGATCGCGCAGTTCCTAAA
Organism: Pseudobdellovibrionaceae bacterium; assembly: GCA_040381635.1. GTDB lineage: Bacteria > Bdellovibrionota > Bdellovibrionia > Bdellovibrionales > UBA1609 > JALHOQ01. The sequence continues at coordinate 1,741 of JBEIHA010000400.1, read as the reverse complement.
AGATGCCCAGGCGATGCCCAAATGATATTAGGCGATCGCAAGCCTGCGATCGCTTTCCCACAAGAAAATAATGAATTAGAATCAGGGGATGCTTAACAGGCATCTCCTTTTTTTTGCTATTTTAACGATCACCGGTTGCGTAAGCAGCTTAGGTAACCGCAATGCCATGAAGGTTCAGGATATCGACTGGCCTTTGGGCGAGCTCCGGGCTGTGGCGGCGTCGGTATTGCCGGTGGGGCAGCGGGCGGCCAGCCCGAATGGGCGCGAAATTCTGTCGCGTCACTTCACTTTGGAGGGCGCGCGTGGCTACAAGCCTGCGGCCGATGCCACCGAAAGATACTTCGCCTCGATTTTGATCTTGGGTGACCGTCGACCCTACAACGTTGAAATTCTAGTGACCTTAGAGCGGCGTGTATTAAGAGGAAATCAGTTTACTTACGTCATCGAAGGCTTTGATGCACGACTAGCCAAAGAGCTTGAGCGAAAATTTCGATTGGAGCTAACCAAACGTCGCGAAGACCTCAACATTATTGATGATTTCCGAGTGTTCTAAGTTAGACTAGTCATGGATGCTGGTACCTTTCCGAATTCGTAAACCGAATGTATTTTGGTCACAAATCGCCGCAGCGATGGTGGTGATGTTTCCGCTTTCGCTTTCGAAAGTGGATTTTCGAAATATCATCCAAAGTGGACTTTCTGTTTCGCTGAACAAAGCCTCCCCCGCTTACGCCGCCTTCGAAGATCTTCGCGAAAACTTCGACAACAATGATTTTGAAATTCCCGACGATGGTGTGCGCCTGAATTCTGGCCAACCGGCGGATATGCTTTTGGTTCAGCAAATTCCACGAACGCGTGTTCTGGCCTTGAAGGGGCTGACGATCAAAGCACCCGCCAGCGAGGTCATGCCTTTTGTTCCGCCGGCAGTTGTCTTTTTGGCGGGGACCACGGTTCGTACTCCGAAGACTGTTCCGGTCAGTGCCTTGGACGCGATGAGCATGAATCATGATCCGGATTCTTTGCTCTTGGCAGCGAAGCCACCCTCGCTTGCAGCTCCGGCGCCTAAAATGACCGAGGAAGACTTTGCTTTGATCACGCCGGCGCAAAGAGCGCGCGAATTGGTTGAGCAAGAGCTTCAGGCCGCACAAATTGCGAATACCCCTCTTTTGCTGGCGCAGTACAACGCTCGCCAACAAGAGATCGAGAAAGAAAAAGAAGAGCGCGCGGTGGCCAGTCTTGCGACCTTTACGCCCGGGCATGATGGCAATCGTCCTTTGTGGTTGAACGGACAAATTGAAATGACTGGCGGTTTGGCCTTTACAGGCCCCGACACCCACATCGAAGTGAAGCGCATGCTGGGCGGCCAGACTTTAGAGCGCGGCCGAATTTGGATCACCGAAGGTAAATTTGAAATTCATGTGAAGAAAGCTTCCGGATATTTAGTGGCTGAATTACAAACGCGCGAAGGTCGTATATTAGGACGCGGGGAAATGAACCTGGTCCACCTGATCGAAGTGCCCCGCAAAGACAATCGCGTAAACGACATTCGCTTGGCCCTAAGACCTACGACCGAGGGCGCGGCCTTCAGACCCATCTCGGGTTATTCGCACGGTCAGCAGAAGATGCCGATCGCCGACGCACGCGTCGAGATTCAAGCTTATTCCGAACCGCAAGGTATGAATGACGATGGCCTAGTGGTTGAACCTTCGCTGAATCGCGCCTCGTCTTTCGTAGCGCGCGCGGT
>JBEIHA010000399.1:0-2829 GCA_040381635.1 Pseudobdellovibrionaceae bacterium | reverse complement strand
GGTGAGAATTTGATTTTTGTTGTAGGCGGCCTCGATCTGCGGGAGCATCAGGATTTCTTTGATCTTGCGGCGAATAGTGCGCTTACCTAAAGTGCGTTCGGTTTCCACGTCCTCGTCAAAGAAGGCGTTTTTCACTAGCTGCATCGTGAAAGTTGAGCCACCTTGCGCGGAACCCGAAGTTCCGCCGTAAATCAAGCGCTTGACCGCTTCGAAATCGAAGCCGTTGTGTTGACGAAAGCGCTTATCCTCGATGGCGACAAAGGCGTTCATTAACATTTGCGGCACTTGATCGGGCGTGACGTTGCGGCGACGGCTGGTGCGACCGACATATTTTTTGCCGTTGCGTTCGATCATGTCGCGATCAAATATTTCGCCGATGCGGTGATTGTTCTTGTCGTACACGAAACTAGCTTCTGATAAATGCGGCAGCTGGTCGATGCGCGGAAGCTCCGCGATCAGTTCTTCTAGGTATTTATAGCCGCCGGTGAAATCAATTTCGGCCGCCACTTTCGCGCGGTCCACTTTCCAGTGGCACAGGGCCGTGATCACGTTATTAGCGACGCCGGATTCAAACTTCCCCTCGTTCGCTTCTTGCAAAATGCTTTCGAAAACTTTTTGCAGCTCAGGATTTTGCAACATCACCAGTTTACTAGAAAGGTCGTCCCGGTTGGCGGTCATGCCCGACATCCATTCCTCGGGCTCTAAGAAAACGCGGTCTTGAAGAGAATTACAGATCACGTTCAGCTCTTGAACCAAATCGGCGTTCGACAACCTCATATACTCGGTCAAAGTCTTCGGACGAAAGCGAATTGTGCGTGAAACTGATTGGTCGGTTGTGCACTGGACCTCAGCGGTCGCGATTTCGTTTTCGGTGTTTTGGCATTCATCGCGAAACTTACGGCGATTCGAACGTATTTCTTCGCACTTCTTCGATTTAAATTCAGCGCTCTTCGTTTGTAACGTGGCGCATGAGTTGCGTTCGATCACTAGCCTTTCGGCGTTCCCAATGGCCGCCTCGGGCACGGGCAATATCAGTTGGCTTACGGCAAGAAGGCCGGCCACTATGATATCGCTGGTGGGTCCGAGGTTAATCATTTCAATTTCCTAGCTGGTCTTGCAGACGGTGGCCCAGGGGCGGCTAGGTGGGAAGACTCGTTCAAACTTCAATTTCACAACTTGAAGGGGAAAGCCCGAAAAGCGGCAAATGCTTTCTTGAGCGATGCTATGTAGTCGCGAGTTCTCGGCGAAGAGCGGGACTTTCGGTAATACGGCCAGCACCTCGGCCGCTCCACCGTCATTCAACATCTTTAAAGCCAAGGTTTCGGCAAGTCCGAGCAAACGTGGATCGTCGAACGAAACCGCGGCGTCAATCAAGGCTGCCTTTTCGTTGGCAGTTAAGCTTCCCGCGGTTTCAAACTTGTGTTCCAGCGCTATAGCACCCTCCGCCTCGCTCTCGCGTTCGGCCTCGCCGACGGCGACGGTCGGGACGTGGGCCCCCTCCGTCGTTGCGATTTCAGAAAGTTTTCCGGTCAAGTTGGCTTTGTCCTGCGCCATTTTATGGACGGCAATCGGAGTCCTGCCTTTTTCGCTCAGGGCATTTACTAGAATAAAGACACCGCTGATCAACGCTGCGAAGGCAAGTGCGAGTCTCATTGGATGATGCTCCAAGTGACGGGATCGATGGACGCGCCTTCAACCAATTGAGCATTCATAAGAGCGTAGCCGCCGAGATCTTCAGATGGGATGTAGATGGTTTCACCGTTGGCTGCCTTCAAGACCTGCACTTCGACTAATCGGATGGCGGCAACTTGGCCATTGAGCGAAAACTTCTCACAAGACAAGTAAGTTTTAGAGCCAAGCGCCGGTGCTACCTTAGCAGTTCCGGCGAAGTTGATTCGCGCAACGCCGCGACGATCGGTGGTCGTTTGAATATTGCTGACCAGTCGTTGAGCAGAGCGGACTCCGCGTAAGTTGACCAATCTTGGTTGTGCGCAGTTTTGGAGCTTCTGAAAACCCGAGACCTCAACGCCCGAATCATCGGTAAGGATCTGAGAAGCGATCGCACGCGCAGGCATCCAAAATTCCCTTTGGCGGACGAGAACTTTGACCCAGCCAGCCCGAACGGTTGAGAGTACTTTTACTTTATCGCGAAAGGAAATCTGAAATCCCGAAGCATTTACGGCATCAGCCACCGGCGCGTTATAGAGCATCACGGAAGCCAATGTATTGACCGGGTATTCGACGCCGATTTGCAAAGCGGTTCCACCGGTGAGCTCCCCACCCGGGGCTTGGGTCGCGAAAACAAAATCAAAGCGCCCGGCGTCGGTGCTTGAAGCGCGCTGCTTTTGGGCTTCGACTTCATAGTCCGTCGCCAAGACGCGAATCATGGCCTTGATCAATAGATCGCGATTAGCCGCACCTTTTTTGGGGAAGCCGGTCAAAGGTGCGAGCTCTCGGCCCAGCAGTTGAATGGCGTCACGCTCGATCAAATCCTTCGCATGACTGCGACCTGCCTTCGGTAAGGCCAAATCCAAAACTGTTCCGTCGAAAGCGATCAATTTGCCCAAAGAAATCTGGAAATCGCGCGCTGGATTGGCGGCGTTCGTTTGATTTTGGTTCGTTGCGGCCGACTTGCAAGCCACCGACTTGGATTTTGCCGTATCGTCATTGCCCAAATTCCAGATGGAAAAGGCCACTCTCAGCGCGTTACCCACGTGACCGCGATTGGCCTCGGGGTCCGCACATTTTGTGACCGACGGATCGAGCTGCTGGGCCAAGGCGTAATCGTAATTGTCGACGATCTGCTGCACGGCCATTTGCACATTGGCC
>JBEIHA010000398.1:0-2830 GCA_040381635.1 Pseudobdellovibrionaceae bacterium | reverse complement strand
TGTCTCCACACCCAGATAGATGATTGAAAGGTCACGTTGATTGGTGATGCGATTGATCGGTTCGGCCTGATAATTTTGCGCGAAGATCGAAAAACCTTCTTTTTTGAAATTCACGTTGGCTTCGATATTGATCCCGCGTCGGTTGGTGTTCCCGAATTTAGACTTGCTGTACGCCGCCACGGAGGAATCGCTTTCGCTAAAAAAGGAACGAAAGCGTAAGTCCACTTCGACTTCACCGAATACCATCTTCGGACCAACACCAACTAACTGAGCGTCGGCCGAATTACCGGGGGCTTTCAGGTTATGAACGCGTTCGAACTCGAGGACTCCACCCAGCCAGTAAGGGCCGCACAGACAAAAGTCGGTGGCCAAATACCAACCTTGATGATCATACAAAAACCTGGAGCCGGCGACGTTCTCACCGGCGCCCAAATTGCCGATATTCCGACTCTCGTCCACGACTTTGTTCGGAATGTTTGACCAGCTGTAAAAGCCGGCGCGGCCCTTCCACTGAATCAAGTCGAAATGCCGACCTTCAATGACCAACGTTTGGGTGGTGAACAGCGGTAGTTTTTCTTCCGACAGACGTTCTGTATTCAAGGAATGAGACGTCGGGATCACTTGTTGCGCCACTACGGCTGCCTTGAAATCACCAACACCGAACTTCGCGATGGCCTGCACGCCGGGAAAAGAGCGCAATGACGAAATAAGTAGTCCCGTACCGTGATATCCCTGATTCAAAGCCCCACCAAGCAATTGATAGTTCTCAACGGGATCTAAAGAAAGATACCCATCGTACATCCAAAGGCGACTTTCTTCGCCCGAATCGGAATAGCGTTCTTGCACGCGCGAAGAAAAAATCGAAGCGCGCGGTGAAAGGTGTGCGTTCAACCAAGGCGTGAATTGATAGTCGTAGTTAACGCCTCCGTAGAAAAAAGCGGCGGCTTCATTGTCTTTGCCTTCTTCGCGAGTGATTCCGCCCAAGGCGAAGCTCCAAGAGCGAGACGTCTTACGGGGTTTTGCATCGGCGATTTTGAGCTCGGTCGAAGCCGAATTTTGACCGTGGGAAGCGAATCCCACGACGAGGGTAAGGCTCAAAAGCAATAGGCTTAACTTGGACCCCACTATCATCCCATCCCGCCTGCGGCGTTGTCTTCAGAACCTTCAGGATTACAAATTCCGTTCCATTTCGATGACTTATGGAACGTTGTTGAGAAACGGTTAAATTGTTTGTTCGGCTCGCTTATACGCAACGCCAGAGGCATGGCGCAACCCAAAATCCGTTAGTTTTTGGTGAGTTAAGAAGTGTGTATGAAATTTTTTACCGACTTGCGCAGGAAGTGATCAGTCCTTCACCCTAGGGACTCAAGAAACCTCAATGCCCTTACGCCGAACCAACTGAACTTTTCACCGTCGGCTAGGACGTAAGGAAAACCCAGTTCGCTCAAACCGGCCTTTTTCTTCAAGAATGGGTAAGGTTCTGACGAGAAAATCAGAAGTGTCGAACTGGGATCAAAGGTCTTCAAATCGATCACCGGGTATTTACCATCGAGGGAAGCTAACTTAAATCCGCAGTACTCCAGCACCGAAGCGATAAAGGTGCCGTGCCCAGCGGCCATCCACGGATCCTTCCAGATTATATAAACTATTTCTGTATACTGTGCGCCATTAATGGCACCTTCGATCACTCCCGCCATGGGATTCGGCGGAATGCTGGAGGGCAAACTCTCGAAGGCCCGAGCCATGTCCTGCAGTTTTTCATTTTTCAAAATATCAGAGAGCGCACGTAGCTCCCGCGGCATAGCGGCGATCGAGTTCACGTGGCTGGCGTGAAAGCGAAACCCTTGCTCGGACATAAAAAGAGGATTCTCTTCGCGGTCTAAGATCAAAAGATCGGGTTTTAGGCTTTCCACGCGGGCGAGATCCCAATCCTTGGTGCCCCCGACCCTAGGAATTCGATCTACGCCCGGCCCGTGGATGCAAAATCGGGTACGGCCCACCACCTCCACCCCGGCCTCCAGTAACGTTTCCGTCCAAGACGGCACAAAGGACACAACGCGCATGGACTTAGCTTAAGCCAGTTTGTACAAATGAGGCACAAGAATCAGGAGACTCTATCCATGCAAGCCTTCAAGCCTTTGCGCGACATTCCTAAGAACGGATATTCCAATAAAGACGTGCTCGTCGTTTTCGGCGAGGTTTTCGCCCGCGGCTACGTCAACGGCCTGATCGATGAAGCCAAGAAATCCGGCATGAAGGTGATTTATTCTACGGTCGGACGCCGCGATGAAAACGAAGAGCTGCGCGCACTTAATCCCGAAGAGCTAGCGAGCAAAGAACAACCCCTAATCAACGTGCCTTTGGAATGTGGCTTTGATCTGACCAAGTCGTCCAAGGGACTGTCGCCGGCGGATCAATTGAAGGGCCTGAAATTGAGCGAGTGGGACAAAGCCACCCTAGATTTCGGACAAGTCGAAGAATCCCGCCGTCGTGGGCGCGAGGACTTTCGTAAGCGGGTCGTACAGTACATGACCGAGCTCGAAAAAATGATCCCGACTGGGTCCAATGTGATGTTCGCGCACACTATGGCCGGCGGTGTCCCGCGCGCCAAGATCATCTTGCCGGTCATGAATAGGGTCTTTAAAGGGCACGGTGAGCGCTACGCTTCATCAAAAGAGTTCTGGGAAGGCACCCTAGGTAAGTTCTGCGAAATGAGCTTTATGGACGTCACGGCCAACAGCTTGGCCGACCTGATCGATCTATCTGGAGCTTTACGGGATAGGATCACGAAGAGCGGCGGCACTTGCTCGTACGTGGCCTTCGGCTACCA
>JBEIHA010000397.1:0-2831 GCA_040381635.1 Pseudobdellovibrionaceae bacterium | reverse complement strand
TCCCGCTGCAAGGCCACGATGAACTTATAGTTCTGAATAGAAAAACTAAGCATAAGCAACAAGGCCACGGTGCCCAAGCTGGCAAGAATGCGGGCGCGGTAACCCTTCACGGCCGCTTTCATGTTCCAGTAGCGTCGTCCGATATGCGTTTGAAACCCAACCTCAATCATATGGTGAGGTAAGGTGTAAACTAGCGCGTGGCTGATCAAAAACTTATCTGGCCAGTACCACGCCGCTATGGGCTGGATCCCGACGGACAAAGAATAGAGGATTTTCGGCAGCGACGAGTTTTCTTTAGAGCCTTCGTAGACGATGTAAAGGAGGGTGAGTACGGCCGCCGCACAGGCCGCTTGGCCCCCCAAGTCAGGCCAAAATTCAGCGGCTCCAGGACCGAAAATATCCAAGAAGGCACCCAGCCGAACCCCTCGGTCCGCCCAAACTGCCGACTGCAGAACAATGCCCGTGACGATACAGAAATAGCGGTCGACCAGCCTCTCTCGCGAAGTGTTCTGAGAGGCCTTAGCCCGGTACAACGATAGGACGCCGAAATGTTGAGCCGTAAAATGCCAAATAATCCAAGCTACGTAAATGACCGAAAGCAAAACTAACGCGCTCCAAACTTTCTCGCTTTCGATAAATAAGCCCGCTAGGGTTAGCCCGGTGGCACCCAGGACGACAACCATCGGGATCACATAGTACTTCAGTGGCGATTTGTGGCGTGCTTGGCTGAACAAGGGGGACGTCGTGACCATCGCGATGGGCATCACTAAATGTAAACCGGCGATGATTCCACTAACGGCGAGGAAGAAACCGAAAAAGGCCTTGGACCAACCCGCTTGGATGCAAAAAAATAAAATGGCTGGCGCCCATAGGCCGCTCATAATCCAAAAGCCGTCCCAGCCTGGGGAACGAAACCAATTTTTCGAAGTGGCCATAGCTTAGAATATTATCACGCCTATTTGACTTTGTACTGACTGCTGAGCAAGGCGGCGATTTTCTCGACCGAGACGAAATTCTCGAATTTAATATCCGAATACTTGAACTGAAGGCCGAACTCTTTTTCCAGCTCAACGACCAGTTGGATCAAGGTCAGGGAATCGATCACGCCGTTCTCGAACAGATCCGTATTGGGCTCAATTTTAAAACTTTTGTCGTGCGATTTCGCGCCCAATTTCTCTAAAATGGAAATCAATTTATTTTGCATACGCCCTTCCCTAAAAACTAAGCTGATATGGTTTATAGCTACCCGGGGTCGCGTCTAGCATCTGACCATTGTCAAAGACCCATTCCGAAGCCGGGGTCTGCCCGATAAATGAATGAACAGACGCCGTGATGCCATAGGCACCAAAGGATTCAAAGACGATCCAGTCTCCCCGCGCGAGGCTATCGGGCAGTGGAAGATGCGTGTGCAGCACGTCGTTGGCAAGACACAACGATCCGAAGACCAACTGCTCGGCCTTCGGTCCCGTCACCGGCTGACCTTCGCGATACACGGTGCATATAACTTCACGCCGCAAACCTAACGGAGCGACCAAAGGCCCGTTCAAATGCTGAAGCCCACCATCGATTAATACAACCGGACGCTCACCCGATCGTTTCTTAACCGACAGAATCGGCGCACCGTAGGCACCCGCATCCATCATAAAGAAACGGCCGCCCTCGAAATGGACGGGGACCGGAAAGTGGTTGAGCGCGGGCAATTGCCAAGAATCTTTGTGAAGAGAAACCAGGTCTCTTTGTGGAAGACCAAGGCCCAGATAAAGAGCGAAGTCTGGCGCGCGAAACTTTTCTTTGCCAATGACCAACACTTTCAATTCATCCAAGAGTGTATTCAGCGCCCGCGCGTCGAAGGATTCACGCCCTAGATAAACGTGCAAACCCGCCCACTTTCCGGTGGGTCCGCGGCGAACCAGGTCGGTGATTTCGTCGCTGGTCATCCCGAGCTTCACCGAGTTCGATAAACCTCGGTGGCGAAGGGTCCATCTGCCTGACTCTAAAAAGTTTGTTTTCTCCAATACCAAAAATTCATCAGCATTGTCGATGTGCAGAGCAAGAGGTTGCCGCATGCCCAAAAGTTTTAAGAAGTCGTCCGTCTTACCCGGACCGCTGACGGTGATGCGCTTCGGGTCTATTTTTGCGCGCACTAAACTTTCAAACTCAATGGGTGAAGAGCAGTCATAACCATTGATCGACGAATCCAACGCTTTCAACAGAGCTGCATTCGAGTTCGCTTTCAGCGAAAGGAATATTTTGGGCGGAGTCGGCAATTGCGGGGCCATTTGCGCCCGAAAGAAGGCGACGTTCTCGCGCACGCGTTCTGGTCTATAAACGAAAAATGGTTCCCGCCGCGCCTTCCACCAATCTCTAGAAAATTCAGGGTGGGTCACAACGTACCTAGCACGGCGGCGCGCACACGCTCAGACCAAACGGCGTCGTTGGGTCCGGCAATCAGGATTTCCACGGGCCTTTTGCTCTCAAAAGCCGGAGCATTGGTCGAAAACAAACTGCTGACCGAAAGTGGAAGCATAAAATGATCCTCTCCGCTTTTGCCGTCCGTGTCCAATCCGAGTTTTTTGCAAATCACTTTCCACCAAGTGACGAAGTCTCCGCGGTAGGCACTCGCCGTTTTTAAGCGTTGCACTTCGCAATCATTGGGATCGAGCCCGGCACCAAGAAGCGCTTCCATCAGCAAGCGACTTTTATCGAAACGCACATTCAGATCAACTGCGGGCCAAAGCTGCCCGCCCTCAGACAAAAATCCATCCACGCCGAAAGGACCTAAGTAGCCATCCACACGCAGCTTTGCCGACAAGCCCGCAATCGTGTCGCGG
>JBEIHA010000396.1:0-2840 GCA_040381635.1 Pseudobdellovibrionaceae bacterium | reverse complement strand
GGGACCTATGGCACTGACGGGAAGTACGCGCATGCAAGCGTCGACGGTTCTGATGTTGGTGGTTGGGTTGGCTTTGGAATACGGCCGGGATCACGACCGCGCATTTCAGGATTTGTCGGCATGGGACAAATTTTTAGAAGGCAGTGCCTGTGGTCCACTTAAGCAATTTATCACTAAGGAAGCTGAAACTTACGGTGGCGGTGATTTCACTTGCTACACGGTTGATCACTTCGCGATGACCGTTTTTACGGACACCACCGAACGCGCGCCCACATTCAATTTGGCGCCGTTTGATAATCCTCAACATTTGACCTCTAAAAACTCGCTGACCTACTTGGCCATTCCCGGTGCCGGGGAATCACGTGCGGCTTGGAACTACCTTTTGGCCCGAATACCCCGACCGCTCAATTGGCCCGAGGTTCACGCAAAAGCCTCGGACGAGTATCTCTACACCTTTGATTTTGGCGTCAATGCGCTCGCGTTTCGGCGCGGCTTGACCCCGGGCAAAACGCATTTTGAATTTGATATCACTTCGATTGAGGGCCATTTGGTTTTTAAGTTTCGCGGCCTTGAAGAACGGTTTCCGCTCTTCGGAAGGTCCGAGCTATTTGATCATCTTACTCTTAAAATGCTTTTGAACATGCATTCAACGCTGACCTTCGGTCGCCTAAATCGCTTCGAAGGAAATTTAATGACCTGGGTCTATCCGTCAAACGGTAAGCTGGTGGACCGTGCCGCACGCTACACGCAAATCCTTTTAAATAAATTGGGCCGCGAATTTAGCTACGATGATATTGTTCGGGCGCAATTTGCCTGCAAAGTGAACCTAGACCCCAGTGAATCGATCGTACATAAGACGATCGAAAAGTTGTTGAGCAAGAGTGAAAGCTTAATCCGACTTTAGCTAGCGCGCGAATTCGACCGCTTGGGTTTCGCACACCACGGTGACTTTGATCATACCCGGGTAATTCAATTCGTCCTCGATCTTTTGCGCGATATCTTTCGATAGATTCAAGGCTTTCTGATCGTCTATGCGGTTGCCATCGACGATGACACGGACTTCACGTCCAGCACTCAAAATATACGTCGCCATAACACCCGGAAATCCGGTGCCGATCTTTTCGAGATCCGCCATCTTCTGAGTGTAGGAGTCAGCGGTCGAGCGTCTGGCGCCCGGCCGAGCGCCCGAAAGTGCATCCGCCGCGATCGTCAGAAATGCGAGATCGCTGGCGGGCGCCTCATCGTAGTGATGCGCGCGTACGGCGTGCACAACTTCGGGTTTTTCCCCGTGCGTTTCAATAAATTCGGCCCCGATGACGGCATGACCACCTTCTTTGGAGTGATCCATGGCTTTACCGATGTCATGTAAAAGACCCGCACGTCGTCCGTCTTGAATAGGCAAATTCAATTCGGCGCTCATCAGTCCGCACAGCCAGCCCACTTCGGCTACGTGGAAGTGTTGGTTCTGCGCGAACGAATATCGATAGCGTAAAGCGCCCAACATATTGCGCACATCTTCTTTCATATCCGGGATACGCAACTCAGAAGCCACACGATTGCCGTCGGTCAGAATTTTCTTGAATAGATCTTTCTTGCAACGATCGTAGATGCGGTCGATCGAAGTTTCGTTGAGGTTACGCTCTTTGGCCGAAGCCTCTAAAACTAAGCGTCCCAGTTCGCGGCGGACAGGGTCGAAGCCCATGACCGTGGCGCTTTGATAGGTCTCGTTGTAAACGACGTCAACTCCGCAGAGCTTTTCGATTTTATCGACAAACTTGTTGTCCGGGCCGAACACGCGAATTTTGTGATCAGCCGAATCGAAATTCACGTTTCCGATCCCGCGCTCGGAACAGTAGGGGCGAGCGAAGCGGTTGAGCGCCAGGTGAATGACTTTTTTAGCGTCGCGCTCGGCGTTCATCTGGGCTTCTTGCTCGATGTCCTGTACCGTGCGCGCTATGACTTTGCGCGCGTCTTGTTCGATTCGGGTGTGAATCGATGCCCTTAGATCCTCCACCGAAGCGGCGCTTTTTTTCTTTGCTTCTTCGAAGAGATGGGCGCGCAAAGTGGTCAATCGTTCACGCAATTGGTTTAAACGTGCCTCATGCTGGCTCAGTTTCTGTTGTTTGGCCTGGAACGATTGCGATTTGCGGTTGAGCAGGGAATCTCGTGACTGTGCCGTTTCGCGAAACTTTTGTTCACGCTCGTCTAAGGTCTCGGAAAACTCTTCGTTGCGTTGAACCAGTTTACGCGTCTCTTTGTCGAACTTAGCGAAGGCTTCTTCGTTGATCTCTTCCATTTGAAGCTTCAATTCTTCCATTTGAGCTTCGGAATCTTTTTTCGCGCTGTCGACGAGATCCGCGGCCTCTTCTTCAGCCCACTTGTACTGCTGCTTGTTCGACCAGGCCAGCGCTATCAGCGTGAAAGCGCCACCAACCAAAAGTCCAGTCCCGAGCATAATCAGATAGAAAGTCATAGCTTTCTAAGCTAACACCGACCGCAGTTTTTCTAAAGCTTTCGTCTTACTGCATCATGGACTCAAAGTGAAGTCGTTACGTGCCGATAAGCCTTCTAGTGAGGGTAGAAAATGGATGCTAGCAAGAAGCTTAAGCGCGGTGAATTTCTGTTCAAGGAGGGCGATGCCCCTCAGACTCTCTACATCGTTCAATCGGGCAAGATCGGTTTGATGGTGGAAAGAAACGGTAAGTTTTTTGAGATCGCATCCCTCGGACCCAATCAAGTTTTTGGTGAGCAGGCGCTTTTTTCTACTGGAAAGCACGCCTTTGCCGCCCAGGCACTACAAGAAGCCAGAGTGATGGAAGTTCCGGTTGAAATGATGAAGC
>JBEIHA010000395.1:0-2861 GCA_040381635.1 Pseudobdellovibrionaceae bacterium | reverse complement strand
GCATGACCGTTTCGTTGGCGCCTCGGCAGGTGTATTTGGTGTAATTGTACGATAGGTATTCGTTTTCCCCGCTGCCGTTTTGAGTCACTTGCACTTGGCAAATCACTCCCGATTTATACTGGCTAGCCGGGCAAGAGGGCGGCAGCTTCGAAGCATCGGCCACCTGGCTAATGGGGCTGTAATAGCCGCTATTGTCATTGTACGAAATCTGGCAAAGAATTAGCCCCGATTGCTGGTCCCTTGCGTAATCGGTGGCCTTGTAGACACAAGCTCTCGTGCTGCAGGAAGAGGCCGTATAGGATCCTGACAAAGTTCCATTGTTACAAACTCGAGTTTCGGAAGCGCATTGCGCGGTGGAAGGGCAGTAAATCGTTGCTGTTTGAAATGCCGTGATACTGGCGCCGTGGGGAATGCTAGGGCCAAAGGGCGTAACGCAAGAAAGATAAGTCGGCGCCGGAGGCGTACCGGGCGGCGGGGCTACGGGTCGAGCATTGACGGTCAGCACGACCTGCTGGGACTGGTTGGCTTGGTCAGAAATCTTAATTATCACGGAACCGGCGGCTAAGGGACCACTGATGGCGCCGGTCGAATCGATACGAGCCATGCCAGAGAGAACGCTGTAAGAATATGGCGGCTGCCCGCCGGTCGTCACGGCTTGTGCCGTTTGGTCCGCAAAAATCGTGCTCGGGTTGAGGGTCAAGCTTAAGGCGGTCAGTTGGGCGGGGCCCGAGCCGGGATCCGCGGGCGTGACTGATGCGGGCGTGGCCTCGGACGCATAGGACTTCGCCTCGGTGGGTAAATCCTGACTGCAATTGTTGAAGAGGGTGAGCGTCGCGATCATTCCAACAGACACGACTAACGTACGAATCCATACCTTCTTGTTCATCATTTTACTCCATCGGGCTATTTGACCATTTCAGCATAGGGTCAACTTTTCTCAAAATGGAAAGGTGGGGGAGGGGTCTAGGTGTTTCAAAATGGGATTGGTTTGGGCCGGACCATTCTTTGATGCGTTTGGGGTGGAAAACCAATTCCAGTGTGCCGGTTTTGTCTTTGGAGATATTTAAAACTGCGCATGGGTGAACCATCATGGTGGGTCGCGTTAGTAATCACTAAGTCATTCCTCCGCGACCTGCACTGGCTTTATAACTGAGGCGTCTCTCTTTTTGAATTCTGACTCCGAGGTTACCCCATGTCTGACAAAGCTGTTCGCGTGCGATTTGCGCCCTCTCCCACCGGTTATTTGCACGTCGGTGGTGCGAGAACCGCACTCTACAATTATCTGTTCGCCAAACGTCACGGGGGAAAATTTATTCTAAGAGTGGAGGACACGGACGAAGAGCGATCGACGGAAGAATCAATGCGCATGCAGATTGCCGATCTGAAGTGGTTGGGGCTGGATTGGGACGAAGGCCCGAATGCAGAAACTTTGATCGACGTTGGTCCTTACGGTCCTTACCGGCAAAGCCAAAGAAAAACGATTTATGAGGAGCATGCGGATAAGTTGATCGCCGAGGATAAGGCTTACTATTGCTTTATGACCGACGCCGAAATCGATGTTCAGCGTCAGCAGTCGGTAAAAGAAGGTCGGCCGCCACAGGTGAATTCGCCTTACCGCGACTGGCCTATCGAAAAAGCGCGGGAGCGAATGGCGAAAGGTGAAAAGCCTTCGGTGCGTTTCAAGGTCGTTGAGAAAAAAGACTACGTTTTGAATGATCTTGTGCGCGGGCAGGTGACGTTTCCATCCGATATGGTGGGCGATTTTGTTATGCTCCGTTCGAGCGGGATGCCCGTTTATAACTTTTGCTGTGCTATTGACGATGCTTTGATGAAAATCACGCACGTCTTTCGTGCCGAAGAGCACTTGAGCAATACTTTGCGACAGATGATGCTTTACGAAGCCTTCGGTTACGAATTGCCGCAGTTCGGGCACTTGTCGATAATCTTGGGAAGCGATCGTCAAAAGTTGTCCAAACGCCACGGCGCTACCAGCTGCCACGAATACAATTTGAACGGCTATTTGCCCGAGGCCTTGAATAATTTTATCGCCCTGCTGGGCTGGTCCTCGCCGAACGCGCAAGAGATCATTTCGATGAAAGAGATGATCGAGCAGTTTTCGCCGGAACGCTTGAATGCGTCGCCTGCGGTTTTTGATGAGACAAAACTTTCTTGGGTGAATGCGACCCATTTGCGGGCCTTGCCTTCGGAAGAATTGTGGCGACGAGTTGAGCCCTATCTGCGTGAGGCTGGCTTGACGCTGCCGACGGACGCCGCTTGGCGTTCGCGGGCGCTGGACACGTTCAAAACTTCGATGAACAATTTGAAGGATTCGGTTGAACTCTTTCGCTACGTTTCTGAAGACAAAATGCCGGTGGGGGATGACGCTAAGGAAATTCTAGCCTTGCCGACCACGAAGGCGGTTTTGGAAGCATGGAAGAGCGGAGTTGAAGCCTCGACTTCGGACTTTATGTCGGAGGAACAGTTTTTGAAATTACAGGACTCAATCAAGGACAGCCAGGGCGTTAAGGGTAAGAACTTGTTTCAGCCCATTCGCGTGGCGGTCATCGGTAAACCACAGGGGACCGAGCTAAAGATGCTGATTCCCTTGCTTCATAAGCGCACGCTGGTCGCGCGTGCGAACGAAGTATTGAGTCGTTTGTAAATTTAAGAGGGTTTTATGGGAATCGTGATTCATAATTCGCAGTCGAATAAAAAAGAAGATTTTGTGCCACTGGTGGCGGGCGAAGTGAAGATGTACGTGTGCGGACCGACCGTGTACGATTTTTTGCACGTCGGGAACTTTCGCGGGGCGATTTTTTTTAATTTAGTGCGCAATTGGTTTGAGTATCGTGGCTACAAAG
>JBEIHA010000394.1:0-2869 GCA_040381635.1 Pseudobdellovibrionaceae bacterium | reverse complement strand
GTGGACTTTTCATTTGGTCCTCTTACTCCTGAAGTATCGATGTCGCAACTTTTTAAATATATACAAATCTGATTTTAAAGCGCTTACTGAAACCTAAGATCGGTGATCACATGTTGCACGATTTCCTCATACAGAACCGGCAGGCGATTCTAATGCTTAGCCGTGAAAAAACGGCTTTGCTCGCCGGTAAGCTCCCGGGTTCTGAACAATTGAACGTGGGCGCTCCGCTTTTTTTGGATAAATTGATACAAGTGCTCGAAGAAAAAATGCTGAAGAGCCCACCCGAAGCGATGTTGACCGAAGCGGCCGCGCACGGAAAAGAATTCTTAAAGTTAGGCTATTCTCTATCGCACGTGGTGCACGCCTACGGGGCCTTGTGCCAGGCGGTCACCGAATGTGCAATTCGCTTGGACACGCAAATTAGTCCTGAAAATTTTAATTTACTGAATGGCTGCTTGGATATCGCCGTCGCCGCTGCGGTTTCGGAATATCAGTTCCGCAGCAATCAAATGAGCGAAGAGCGCGAGATTCAACATCTCGGATTTTTGGCACACGAGTTGCGAAACGCTCTGTCTAGCGCCATGATCGCGCACGAAATGATCAAGGCCGGTCTGGTGGGTACCGGCGGCAGCACGGCGGCCGTGCTGGAGTCCAATCTGGTGCGGATGCGGCATTTGATTGATCGGTCGTTATCGGAAGTTCGATTGCGTTCGGATGCGAATCTGTACATTGAGACCTTTCGACT
Organism: Pseudobdellovibrionaceae bacterium; assembly: GCA_040381635.1. Classification (GTDB taxonomy): domain Bacteria; phylum Bdellovibrionota; class Bdellovibrionia; order Bdellovibrionales; family UBA1609; genus JALHOQ01. Next base: position 2,124 of record JBEIHA010000394.1, on the reverse strand, counting down.
GTGCGATATTTTCGATCAAATCGGCATCACCGCCAGAAGCGAAGCGAAAAAGAAAAGGCAGATTTTAGACTTCACCTTAGACCGCACGATGGAGTTGTCTGGCGATCGGCAGTTTCTTATTTCGGCCATCTCTAATCTTGTGCAAAACGGCATCAAGTACACGCGCCTAGGTGGCACGGTTCACTTAAGGGCCTTTTTAAGCGAAGGACGAGTGCGTTTGGAGCTTGAAGACCAATGCGGCGGAATCCCGCCCGGTAAAACAGAAGAATTGTTTACACCTTACTTTCAGGCCAGTTCGACCCGCGGTGGTTTAGGTTTGGGATTAAGCATCACTCGTCGTGCGGTGGAATTGAGCCAAGGTACTATAAGCCTGGTGAACAAGCCGGGTCATGGGTGCATGTTCGTGATAGATATCCCCCAGCATGCGGCGGTCACTCCGAGCGCGAAACTCGCGGTGCCGGGTGTGCTTTCGGTTCAGCCGGATTTTTCGAAGAAGAAAGATTAAATCAAGAGCGACCGGATTTGGCGTGTTCCGATCCTAAAAATACGGGCCGTTCGGGCAGCTGAAAAATTTCGATAAATCTAGTAAAGGTTTTTTCGGCGAGTTCTAGATTACGGGTGATATGGGCTTCGGTGTCAGCTGCAATATCTTCCGCATTGTACATTCCTTTTGAGCGTTCCAGCATTTCTATATTTTCCGTGATTTTAAGCCAGCGGTGAACCATGGCGTTGTCGACCTCCAAATGGAATTGCAGTCCGTAAGCCTTGTCGCCGTAGCGGAACGCCTGGCCATCAAAGAGGTCCGAGCGCGCCAGGTGAACTGCATCCTTTGGAATTTCGAAAGTGTCCTGATGCAACTGAAAGACTTTTTCGGTGGCGGCGTAATCTCTAAACAAAGGGTCCGATGTATCGGTGCGGTGCACGTCAAGCCAACCGAGCTCCATCTGCGAAAACCCGCAGCCTTGAGCATCGGATTCAGCGTACCCAGCGGTTCGTGCCCGACATGTTGGATGACCATAATCTTGCGCATGCAGTTGAGATTATATGCCGGATTCTTGCTAAATCCAAATGCCGATCGGCTCCCTTATTTTGGGAATTCTGCCAGGGTGAGAAAATAGAGTATAAGATCTAAAAATAATAGTGATTGTCTTTTTCTAGCATGAGAACTACTAGAGTTGGCACTCCAGGGAGGTCAAAATGCGCGGAAATAAAAAACGTATTCTCGAAAGCAGTGTGGAACTCTTTAATAACCACGGCGCCGTTTCTGTCAGCACCAATCATATCGCTAAACATCTGAAGATCAGTCCTGGAAATCTCTATTTCCATTTTTCAAATAAAGAAGAAATCATCCGTGAACTGTTCGCCCGTATGAGCCACGAAGTTCAGGTGTCTTGGGATCCCGATCGCGACCTGCCGCCACGTGAATTTTTAGAAGCTTCGTTTGAAGTGTTTTGGAGCTATCGGTTTTTTCATCGTGAAATGTACCACCTGCGCCGCCAAGACCCGGAACTGGCGCGCAATTGGAAGCGCCATATGTCCCAGTGTCAGCGTTTATTGAAATTGAATTACACGCGTTGGGTGGCTCAAGGTTCGATGCGCGCCATTCAGGACAATGATGAACTGCGCTTGCTCAGCGATTCGGTTTTGCTGTCCAGCTCGGCTTATCTTGGATTCTTTGAAAGTCCTGAAAAGCCGGCGTCCCGCAAAGTGATTTCGGCGGGTCTGCTGCATGTCACCCGACTTTTGTGGCCTTATTTCACGGCCTCGTACCGCGAGGCTCAAAAAGCATTGATGAATTGAGTTAGACACACAAACAGTTAGCCATTAACATCCTGGGCATTATGAACCCAAAACGCGGCAATGCTTTAGCGCACGAGAAATCCCCCTACTTACTGCAGCACAAAGACAATCCCATTGACTGGTTTCCGTGGGGCGCCGAGGCCTTTGAAATCGCTCGCCGCGAGAATAAGCCCGTCTTCTTGTCCGTAGGTTATTCGACCTGCCATTGGTGCCACGTGATGGCCCACGAATCCTTCGAGGATCAGGAGGTCGCGATGGACCTGAATTCTTCGTTTATTTGCGTGAAGGTCGACCGGGAAGAGCGTCCTGATGTCGACGCGGTTT
>JBEIHA010000393.1:0-2885 GCA_040381635.1 Pseudobdellovibrionaceae bacterium | reverse complement strand
TTTCGGGCGCTTCTTTTTTGGCTTTCTCTAACAAGGTCAGAACGCTGTCGAGCCTAGACGGATCTTTCACCCAAAAATATTCTTCGACCGCCAAAGTGAGTAAACCTGTGCGATCAATTTTGATCGCTTCGTTCCACTGAGTTTCGTCACAGGTCATGTCGCGGATGTGCGTGTAGCCGGCTTTGTTGAAAAGCTTTGCTCCCTCAAGCAAATGACGGCGCACTTCGAAATCGGTAGGTTGGGGAATCAGGTTCTCCACGATCTCGCAGGCCTTATCGACCAGCAATCCCGTGGGCACGCCTTTTTCATCACGCTCGATGCGTCCGCCCTTCGAATCCGCTGGAGCCACCCCGCCCATCAGGCCCGCACGCTTCAGTGCTTCGGTATTGCACCACAGGGCATGACCATCGCAGCGAGAAAGTGCGACCGGAGAATTCGGAAACCACCGATCCAGAAGTTCGCGCGTGGGTTTTATTGTCCACTTGTTGTCGTCCCAACCGAAGCCGATCAGCCATTCGCCGCGGAAATGTTGTTTTTCGGGTCGAAGTTTTAAAATCTCTTGGGGTGAAAGTAAGTGATCCAGCTGCAGCCGTTGAACGAATTCACCGGTTGCGGGCCAATGCACATGACTGTCGAAGCAGGCGTCAATTCTCATCCGAAGAAGCTATCAAAGCTTCTTCGAATAGCACAAGGAATTGAACTAGCGCGCCGGAATGATTCCCGGAGCGGGACGATTGGTGGGGGTGCGGATGGGCTGAGTGTAGATCGGGCCGCTGCCCGCGCCGCCAATATAAGGCAACACTGCGGGGGCACCACCACCATACAATCCGTTGCCGATTTGCGAAACACCCTGACGCAATTGATTCATCTGGTAGCCGTAATTCTGAACCGGATTCAATGCGTAAGGAGCACCCCAAGGATTACTAATGCCGCCAGCCATGTAAGGCATATTGGTCGCGTAGGGATAGGGGCTAGCGCTCTGCTGATAGGGAAGTACGGCGGGTGCGCCCAAAGAGTAGGGAGTTCCGCCGTAGGGACTGCCTCCGTACTGACTATAGTAAGGGAGCGCCCCGGGCGGGCCAAAGCCGTTCGGACCTAAGCCACCGCCGTAAGGCAATCCACCGGGCGCGTTCTGTCCGAACGGATTGTAAGGCTGATATTGCTGAAACGGATCGTACTGATTGTAACCAGGAATGCCGTTCCCCAAGTGAGGGGCAAACCCCGGTCCGTAACCTGGATTCAAGAGCGGATGTCCGCCGTAGTTTTGACCCTGGCCAAATTGCGAATAGGGATCATACGCATGAGGATTGGCAAAAACATTGGCGCGGCTGTTTTGGAAAGGATCAAATGGCGCAGCCAATGGATTTCCAATTCCGAAAGGGCTCGTCCCTTGGCAGCCGAACGAACCTTGGCCGATACCACCCGGCGCTCCCCCGTAATAGCCGGTTCCGGGACGACCGTATCCCGGTTGAACGCCCGCATAACCGGGCATCGGAGCCGCGTACGGACGACCGGGATAAGCCGACGGTCCGGGGAAAGGCAAAGTTTGGGGCCCACCCGGACGACCTCCGTAGGGTAGAACGCCGGGGGGACCGCGACGGGGCACGGCCACCAAAACAGGCTGCGGTTGCTGCTGAGGCTGACGATTGAAAAGTGCACCAAGGATCGAAACACCCATCATCGCGAAATTGCCGGTGCCCATCTGATTCTGACCGCGCCGTTGACTGTGGCAATGCGGACAGTAGGTGCCTTCGGCGATTTGATCTTGAATCCGTTCTTTGTCTTCGTTGAAGGCGTTGACCTTATCTTTAAGAGAACGGACTTCGGCCTCGAGTGCTTCTTTCTTTGCCTGCTTGTCGTAATAAGTCTGCAGACCTTCGCGGCATTCGGCGCTGCGGCTTTCGTCAGGTGGACGTCGGGCAAGAGGAATTTCGTAGTCACAAATTTCGTCTAAGACCATTCCGTCTTGAGCAACAACGTGTTGCCAATCGTTGACTCCGCCTTGGCAAAAGTCGCTAGGCACGGCGTAGCGACCCGGATCTTCTTGACCCTGGGCGGGAGCGCCGCGCGAAGGACGATGAACGACGTTCGAACCTGGACTTCCGACAGAAGCGGTTCGCTCGGAACGTTCGCGCCGTCCGCACCCTTGCGAATAATCTTCAGGATTCGCCTTATATTTATAATGCCGTTCAATGTCCGAAAGCGCCGACGGCGATTTGATCACCCGTTTGATTTTAGATTTCGCGGCTGCGATTTGGGCGTTCAGTTCACTCAATTTCTTTTCTTGGCGATCAAGTTTGCGCTCGGCATTGGCCAGGCCCCCGACGAGGTTACGAATTTGATCATCACCCTGGTAAGCGCCCGCAGCCGGACCGTAAGGGTAAGGGCATTGCATACCTGGCGCCATACCGATGCCAAATGGGTTGGCTTCGGCCGAGTGCGCGAACACAAAAATGAGCGACACTAAAATTCGCATATTGCAGGACTCCTCAAAGTCTACGGACCTCGTCATCTTCCTTTTCGAGCTTTTAAGACACAAACTTGAAGTGACGGCTCAGAAACCAGACCTTGGTGTGGGTTGCCCAAGGCAGGGCTCGGCCCTACACTCATATAAGTATGAAACACACGATCCTGGTCGTAGATGATGAATCCGACAACGTTGATGCGCTCGAGCGCCTTTTTCGCCGAAAGTACTCGGTCTTGAAGGCCACTTCCGGTAAACAAGCGTTGAAGATACTGGCGGTGAATAAAATTTCTCTGATCGTGACCGACCAACGCATGCCCGGGATGACCGGGGTTGAGTTTTTGAGCGAGAGCATGGATTCCCACCCAGACGCCATCCGCATCTTGCTCACTGGTTTCACCGACATTGATTCGGTGATCTC
>JBEIHA010000392.1:0-2903 GCA_040381635.1 Pseudobdellovibrionaceae bacterium | reverse complement strand
CCTATTCTTTGCAGTGACTAGAAAACATATCTAAGGCCGAGGCCCGCGATTTGGCGCTGGTAGGAGTACAATTCGCTCAAGCTGGACTTATTTGAAGCGACGCCTAATCTCACCAAAAATGAAAAATGGGACGTGATCGTACGTTCCGCCAAAGCGTCGAAAGCTAAGAGCTGGTCACGGCGCTTTTCCATCGGGCGAATGGGATATTCCGAAATTCCGATGGACCCCTGGCCGAGCAATTCCCATTTATCCAAATAGAATTTATTTCCCAGAACCAGTCGCGCGTGATCTCCGCGGTATTCCGGGCCCGCGGTCCACTGTCTAATCGCCTCGACCCGGGCGAAGGGATTGAAGCGACCGCCTAGCGCGTCTTGTCGCCAGCCTAGCGCTGCGTCGGCCGTCAGCCCTGTGCGCCGCATTTCCGGAATAAGGTCGGCGTCGTCTAAAAAGCGTGCGTTGCCGCCGCTAGCTTCGAAGCGCCATAGATTTTTGCCGGCGTAAGACTCCAGTGCTAAACCGCCCGAGCCCGACAATAAATACGCGTGAAAATTTTGGCCACCGCTGCTGGATTGGTTACGAAACAAAAGCAAACCGCGCGCGATCGGTCCGGCGCGAAGCTTACCGAACTTAGCGAACATCCAAGCGCCGTCGATCTCATTGGCCCCGAATTCAGTCGATTTAGTTTGCTTCGCGGCGTTGTAATTGACGATCGAGCGGAAAGCCAAATGCCAGGCGCCCTCATTACCTTGGTCTTTGCCGGTGGCCAGTGCGACCATTAGCGTTTGCCGGAAAGTTGAGGACTCGTCATTGATCAAGCGTAAGTCGTCCGACAAGAGAAGCGAATTAGAATCGAACTCGGAAAGTGTTTCGATCCCCGCGAGGAAATGCATTTTCGTCGCATCCTTCAGCGCCGCTTGGGCTTGCGCGCGGATCTGGGCGCCAAGCTCACCTTTCTGGTCTTCGGTGGCTTGTACGGATTGACGAAGAAACGCTGCCGCCTGGCTATTGAGCTTTTGGTCAAGAGCGATCCGGGCGCGGTAATAAAGCGCGGCCCCGGTTAACTCCGGAGTTTTCGATTGCCCCGCGAATTGCTCCCAAATTTTATCCGCACCGCGCAGATCCCCTTCGCGGTAACGGCAAAGTCCTTGGAAAAACATCGCGGCGTCGGCATTAAAGCCGGCCTGCCGGGCCGTAAGAAATCCGGCAGCCGCGCGGCGGTACTGACCTTGGGAAAATTCTATGACCGCCGATTCAAATACATAAGGTGCGTTGCGCACAGGCGGCCAGTTCTCGAGTTTCCCAAGTTGCAACAAACTTTGGTAAATCTTTAGCGATTCGGTCCATCGGTTTTGCGCTTTCAATGTGAGCGCGAGCAATTCGAGAGCCTGCGGATCGGTCGACTTGACTTTAAGAGCGCCGTTCAGCGCCTCAAGCGCGGCTGGGAAATCGCCCATATGATAAGCGGCGCTCGCGCGCGCAAGATAGGCTTCGGTATTCTCGCTGGCTGCCAGTGCGGACACTGGACAAAAAGCGAGTACTGAAATCATCAACGTCATGAGGGCAAGATTGCGCGCCGAGAGCATGATTCATCTTTACTGCCTCCGGGGAATTCGCCAAGATAAAATATGCTCTTCGGCCCAAAGCGATTTCTCTTTCTAGTCCTTTTGCTGTCTACCGCCACCGCGGTACCGGCGCGCGCTTCGGTGGGGCGGGTCTTAAGCGTGAAGGGCATTCCCTCAGTCACGTTGAAAAGCGATTCTACGCAGCAGGGCCTTGGTCCTGGATTTCCCTTAAACTCCGGCGATTTAGTCTCAACCGACAACCAATCGACCGCGAAGATTCATTTGATCGACGAAACCATTTTGGACGTAAATGTGCTCTCTCGTTTGATCATTCCGCGCTTGATCTCACCCGAATCGCCCCAGCGCCAAGTTTTGATTCAAATCGAACGCGGCAAAGTACGCGCGAGGGTTAACCGCGAGCTTGAACGCGCCAAGGGCCGCTTTGAAATCCACACGCAAGCAGCCGCGATGGGCGTCGAAGGCACTGATTTTGTCGTCGAAGTTTTCCCTCCCGACTCGAATAACATTACCCGAACGACAATTTCCGTGATTGAAGGCCAAGTGGCGGTACGCCAAGCCAGGGACCGCGACAATCCTACCGGCGCCAAATTAATTCTTACCGCGGGTATGACGTATACGGCGGTAGCGAAAATCGTGGGTGAGGCGATCGAACAAGATGCATTCCGGCGCGAAGACATAAAGCAACTCGAGCAATCGGCGATCGACGATGTCGCGCGAGCGGCGAAACTCAATAATGAAGCTTTCTTGCAGTCCATTTCGGTCGCGGGAGGCCCGGGTGGCTTCGGCGTGAGCACACTTCAGATCGTAAATCGCCATCTCGCTAAGGACGGTATTCAAGGGCTGAAACAAGAAAAAGCGGACGACACGCTCTTTCGCAAAAATTTCCGCGACGATCAATTTAATGATCGCTCAAATTTCGTGGATCTCACGATTGGATTTCCGCAGTGAAAAAGTACTTTTTCTGCCTTTGCTTTATGTTCGCTTCGCTTTCCTGTTCGCTCGAGCGCTACAGCCGCAGTGAAATGGCGGAGCTGAAGCTCACTATCCCGCGCCAGCTTATCGAAAACAACGTGGGCACAAAGGCCGGCCCAGGCGACTACGCGACCGTCGATTGTTTCGTGCTCGACGTGAACGGTCCGGGCATCGATCCCATGTACGGCGAAGACAGCCCCTTCACGCCGCTTGATTTGGGTCTAAATTCGGCCTGGCTGCAACGCACCGATTTGGTCGCGAATGGAACGACGACTTTAAGCGTACGCGTGCCGATCGGCCGCTCCCGCACGGTACGCATCTTAGGGGTGACCGGGGTAACGGGGGCGT
>JBEIHA010000391.1:0-2904 GCA_040381635.1 Pseudobdellovibrionaceae bacterium | reverse complement strand
TCCGGCTAAAAGTGTGTTATTTGAACAAATTACAAGTGTGTGATTTTACAAAGTTTCATCTTTTGATGAAGTAGTAAAAATACTTCAATCCTTTTTGTTTGCATATTCTTAATGATCATTATGCTGGCGGCGGTGGCCTTGTCTTGGGTGTTTTTGTCTAACGAATCCGCAATCCAAATTGCCTACATTGATTTGATCTTCGTTTCACTGACACTGGCCTATTTGCTAACCATGCCGGCGATCGAATCAGACAGCCCGTCGAGCGTCATCCTGTTACATATTGAAAAATGTGGCGACAAGGGTTGCACACTTAACGACCTACGTGGCGTGGTCACCGACGAGCGCTTCGTGGGTGAGCGTATTCATGGCATGGTGAAGCAAGGATTGGTCGTGTCGGAAGGAAATAGCTACGCCATCACCGATGCGGGCCGCCACTTCCTAAGATTTTTCGTTTTTTATCACATCGCCGCCGGCCGCGCGCACGTGGGTGGTTAGATGGAATATGTTTTTCTTGCCCCCCTGATCTCACTGACGGCCAACATAATATCAAATTTTGGGATTCTTAAATTTTCCAAAACCACTGGAGTGGTCTTAAGCTTGGCGTGGAGCACCGCCTTGGGCCTGGTCGTGCTGTTACTCACCCACGGAGTTCTTCAAGATTTGGATTATTTGATCCCAAACGGGGTCATCTACCTGGCGCTTTCGTATTGTTTCTTTCACTTCGTGCACATACCCGTGGCCTCGGTCCGCATTCGAGTGCTGCTTGAATTGGCCGCGCGACCAAAGGTCGCTGAGGCTGAGCTACTGAAAACCTACGGGGCTTCACAAATCCTTGAATTCAGAGTGAAGCGCTTGACGGACACCAACCAGATCGAAGATGTGAATGGTACCTTCAAGACAAAAGAAAAAAAGATCTATTATGTAGCCGCGCTATTAGCGCATCTCAAACGTTTCGTTCGCCGAGGGGAAGTTTCAACGTGATCTCAGTTTTCGTTCCGTGTTTAAACGAAGAAAAGAACATTCGCGACACCGTGGCGTCGGTGTACACGGCATCAAAGGGCGCAAGTCTTCCGGTCGAAATCATCGTTGTGAACGATGGCAGTACCGATCAGACCCAGGCGGTGGTTGAATCCATTATGAAGGATCACGCGGAAGTTCGACTGATCAACAATGAAGAGAACCTCGGTATGGGCGAAAGCCTTCGAAAGGCACTCCAAGCCGCGCAGTATGACAAGTTTCTTATCGTGCCGGGCGACAATGATATGGCTCCCGAACTGATCGAAACCATGTTCAAGGCCGCCCCACGCGCGGACATGGTGATTGCCTATTTCATCAACCGGGAAGTACGCGGGGTACGCCGAAACGTGATCTCCGTCGTGTTTGCTTCCATTTACATGATCACCTTCGGCATATTCGTTCAGTACATTAATGGACCTTGCGTATACCCTACGGCCAAACTTCGTTCGCTGGACTTGAAAGCCAATCGGTTCAGTATTGTGGTCGAGGCCACCGTGAAGCTTTTGAAAATGGGATCGACCTACACAGAAGTCGCTGGCTATATGCAAAAGGGCCTCGCCGGAAGCACGTCCCTCTCTGGCCGTAATCTTATGGAAGTTCTTCGCTCTTACATTCGTTTAGTTATGGAAATCCGTTTTATCGACCGCGCTAAATTCAATCGCAACCCGACTCGTATCAAGTAGTCGGTGATCGAGAGGAATTGTTTTGCGATTCGGCAGAACCTACATAGCCTTGGGGCACCGATAACAGATTGTACAAACTGCACTCCGCGTACTGGCGACCAAACTCGTCCTGCGACTACAGTTCTACTTTATTGTATTGTCGCATAGATGATTTTTCCTTTGGATTCCATTGAGTTCCTAATGGAATCCGCTTTTTGCGCAGCCCGTTTTGCACCGGGGAAACTATCTCTCGAAGGTGGCGTGCCAACGCAGCGTCTTTTCGGCAGCCAGGCTTAAACTCGTCCAGGTTTCGAGGCCGAGTTTTCGCGCCAACGACGTCGAGGGAACATAGCGGGCAGACCTGACATTTGGGTCAGCCTTCTTTGCGATTTCTACCGGTGACTTTATCGAGGCTCGCTCCGGAAAGACTTTCAACCCTGCTTCGTGAATTGTCTGAGCAAGACTTGAGATGGAGCATTCTTCTTCGGCACCTAAATTATAGGCGCGTCCGTTTTCCCCTTTCAACATCAGCACCATCAACCAAATTACTAAATCAGCCGCGTACATATAGGATCGGAGAGTGGTGCCGTCCCCTTGGATTCGGATGGGCTCTTGCTTCAATACGTTTAAAAGGAAATTTCCGGCAGCGAAGTGGGTTTCGAGGGGCAGATACGCGCCAATAAAAGCGAAGCAGCGGGGGACGGACAAGTGGAAGTTTTGCGCGCGCGCTTCCGTGGCCGCCAAAAATTCAGCGGCTCTCTTTGCTTCGCCGTACGCCGACTTCGGACTGAGTGGGTCGGGCGCACCTAAGTAGGATTCGGAAACGTGTGTGAGTTCGGGTGGCTGCGTGCCGTAAACTCCGCCAGAGCTTATGAACTGAAAATGATCACATTTCGATTTAGCAGCTGTGTCGAGAACGTGCCGCGTTCCCTCAACGATACTGTCAAACATCTCGTTGGGCCGGTTTTCATTTAGATCCTGACTTGCGGCAGCTGCGCCGTGAATTATTGTGGAATACTTCTCATTCGCGACAAAGCTTCGGATATCGCCTTCTATTAATCTGACCTCAGATCTAAGCCAGGGACAACTTGCGCGCGCGCGATTTGCATCGCGGGTAACGAGCGTCAAGGAGTTCCCATTCGGCCAACGTCTTTCGGCGGCAAGCAATGCTTGGGTCAGCCACTTACCGAAGAACCCAGTACCGCCAGTTAAAAGAATTGATTGG
>JBEIHA010000390.1:0-2904 GCA_040381635.1 Pseudobdellovibrionaceae bacterium | reverse complement strand
TAACGGGAAAGGGTCCGCCGTCATTTTCAAGCGTCAAAGAAACTTCGGCCATACCCATCGGGGCGTAGCCGTCGGCGCCGGCGAAAATCACGTCCGACATGTTCGCTCCACGCAAGTGCTTGGCCGACATCTCACCCATCACCCAAACCAAGGCATCTACGATATTTGATTTACCGCAACCGTTCGGTCCGACGATGCCGGTGATGCCCTCGTCGAAACTGATGACTGTTCTGTCTTTGAAGGACTTAAAACCGATGAGCTCTAACTTCTTAATTCTCAACTCAAAACCCCGTGAAGCATCGCATTGACTAGTCGTAAGTCCTAATTCAAACCCAGACCTCTTCGCTTTGCCAACTCATTTTTAAGCACTTCCAAAAGCGCCTATTTGCGCGGCGCACAGCCGCCGCGACAACGCTAGGCGTCTCAGGCGCTACTCCTCACGTTTTTTCAGGATGCGGTAGATCTGCGAATCGAAGACTGTTTCGAACTTGCCAGTTCTGGCGAAAAATTCCTTAAAGGGATCGCCGATCGGATCCTGACCACGCGGATTGACGTGCGCCAAATTGTTTGCGCCAAAGGGGAAGTAGAAAAACTCGACGGCGTAGGTGGGCCAGTTCGCAGGCTCGCGAAAATACTGAACCTGGCTGGGTCGCATTTGTGGCATCCACTGGGGCAGGATGCTCATGTAAGCCGGACCGTTGGGCTTTAACGACGTCAGTAAATAACCGGCGGCGAACATATCATAAATAAAAACGCTTTCCCCGGGCTTCGCACCAAGCTGGGCCATGCTCTCACGAAAGCCGTTGATAAAGTTGCGACGCTGATGAGTGGTGTAAATTCCCGCAAAGGGACCGTCCTCGATTCGTGTGTCCAAGCGCAAAAGACTATCGTCGCGGTAGAAATGCGTCAGGGTAAATACCTGGGCCTGCACCAAAATAAAAAGGGCTGCGGCGGTCTGCACAGCCCAGCGCCATTCTTTTAGGGCAAGGGTCTTCGGCCGCCCATGCCTCATCATCCGCCAAAAAGTGTAGATCAAACATCCGATCCATCCGAGCGGCGCCATAAGTAAACCATTGCTACTGACAAAGGAAAGCGCGCACCCCGCGACGAACGAGGGAATCCAAAGACGGCAAATCCAAGTCCGATTTTCTTGGTCGCGCCAACCCTTGCGATCGACCGCAATTAGAAATGCGGAAAACAATCCGTAGCAGACGAATCGCTGATGAAGCCCGTACGCGACTTCTTCGGGGATGATAAAATCTTGAGTGACCGCGAAACCACCCATGGCCACGGCCCAATTCAGCCGGCCCGCCAATCCCGTGACTAAACACGCGCCCGCCCACAACGCCACGAGCAAGGGTCTTCGCCAGTAACCTAAGAACTCACCCCAAATCATGGCTAGCTTTGAACTTCCGCCGAAGGTCTGCGCCTGGGTAGAAAAATGATAACTGTTCTTTATATTTTCAAATCCAAAAATCAGCATAAAGAGCAACACCAGCGCGACAAAAACCAGCGACCCCGTGATATAGTGACGAAAATCGTGGGGTCTACGGCTCCAAAGGGAAACAATCACGTTCGCGCCCGCACCGCTCAAATAAGAAGGATGCGCGAAGGCCGCGAGCGAATGAAGAGCCCCGGCGTTCAAGCTTCGAGAGTTCAAAAAAAGCATTTGTCCGGCGAGCGCAAAAAAATAAACCATCGAATTATAAGAGGGCACCGGCGCCAAGCACGGGATAAACGTCAACGGCAGGACCGCGCAAAGGGCGCGGTCCGTGTCGCTCAATTTTCCGCTGAGTGCGCGGTACACCACGACCATCGCACCAACAGCCAAAGCAAAATAAAGATGACGAAAGAAAAGCACCACGCCCGTATGGGAGGGAACGGCCAGATGAAAGAGGAAAGCAAATGGAGTCATCAGTAAGGATGCGGATTGAGAAATCATCATCTCGTCAATAAAGGGACGAGCACCCAACAAAGGGCCGATCGAATTCAAAACCATGTAGCTTTCGTCGGTGAAATCAATTCCCCAGTAAAGCCGAGCGTAGAGCAACGCGGGACCCAAAAAAAGAATAAACCTGGAAATCCACATGCGTTCAGCGTGCCGAATCCACTGGAGTCACGCAAGGCATAAAAAAAGGGATTTGTGGGGGTCCTTACATCGGCTCAGAGTTTGTGTTGGTTAAAGCGTTTTCGGGTGTAATGACGATGTCGACGCGGCGGTTCTGTGAACGGCCTTCCTTCGACTTGTTCGAGGCGATCGGTTTTTTAAAGCCATAGCCCACCGACTGCAAGCGCTGCTCGGCTAGGCCTGTGGTGCCGAGATAATTGGCGATCGACGACGCACGCTCCTGTGACAACTTCGTGTTCAATTCAGCCGAACCCGTGGAATCGGTGTGACCTTCGATTACGATTTGCTTCGGGTTAAGACCTTCGGCAACGCCTTTGACTTTGGCCAAAACCGGCAATGCGTCCGAAGGCAAATCCGCGCTTCAGCGCCGCACCTTGCTGGGCAATTTCGGATCCCAACTTTTGATTTTGCTCTCCAGCGGCGGAGACTTGTCCTTCGAGGTTCTGGATTTGACGGTCCTGCATTACGATCTTAGTGGCCGAGTTTTCATCGATTTTGCCATAGCGAGTTGTGGCGAGAATGGCTACGAGTAAATCCGATGTATTGTTGGACTTAGCTACGGCGGACTCAAACGTCGAACGAGTATTGCGGTTTGAGGCAATCAGGTTCGCCGCGTTTTGGTAATCCAATTGCGCCCGCTTCAAAGCCTTCGGCGCGTAGTCGCCCGCCTTTTTATCTATCGAACCTTGAATCTTAGCATTCGATTTTCCTAGTTGAGTGTTCATAACAGCGTCGAGTTCAAGCTGCAAATAGCTGGCTTGTAAGTCTGAGACTTG
>JBEIHA010000389.1:0-2932 GCA_040381635.1 Pseudobdellovibrionaceae bacterium | reverse complement strand
TTTCTATTTTTTCGTCTGTCAGTTCTCTTTTTTTGGGTTAGAAAATCTTTTCAGCCCGGCCGCATTTCTCGGGCCACTCTTTGCCTGCCCGAAGGCCAACAAAAAGCGGCTTATCCTTGTGCTTCATTTTGAAGTCAGTCATGTTTTGTTCACACCATGCATTGGCGCTTGCGTAAACGTATTCAGATTTCTTGAAGTAAGGATAGGGGACTTCGCGGCCGCGACGCATATCATATGGGACAATTCCAGTTTCGGCACTAAAGGTGAAAAACGCAGTGTCTTCTTCGATAAGAAGTACGCCCCTGCGAATTTGGTCTGCAGTAACCCTAGCCGCTTCGCGAGCCCCTGAAAAATTGAACTTCGGTTGATCGAAGGGCCCCCAAGTCATCCACCAAAGCGCTGTCGAAAAAATCGCAGTGAATGAAAAAACACTGAGAGGATCTAGCTTTCCCGAACTTTCGAAAGAAGTGCGGCGGAACAGAATAGAGCAGGCGACGAAGCCGAAAAAACTAACGCCCAGAGAGCGTGTGTTCATGCTTGATCCCATCACTACAAGCAGTATCGGGGGGAGGCAAACCCATAGGAACTTAGGAATGGCTAAGGCGCGATGAATCAGCCAGAGAGCCGGCAAAATCAGAATGATGGTGGCATCTGTCGCTAGGGGCCGGGTGTTCCATTCGTAAGGTTGCCAGATTTTTTCAAGACCCCACAGGGCCTGATTCAACTCGCGGAGCGCCACAAAAAAAGCTTTTGGCTCGATATTTAAGTGGCTGCCAAAGACGCTATCCGGCGGAGGGAACTGCAACATGGCGGAGCCTATGAAAATCAGGCCCGTCAGCCAGAAAGTGAGATCTTTGAGCCGACGTCGATCTTTAAAGGCGAGTAGGACGTAAATTGCGCCGCAGATCCAAGTGAACAAAAGATGCGTCATTGCGCCAAGTGCCAGTAGCCCGTAGGCTGGTGGGAACCTTTTTCGTAAGGCAAAAGCGACTGCCGCCAGCAAGAAGAAAACCCCTAAAGCATAACAACGAGAGATCACCCCAAATTCGCGCAGCAAATAGGGGCTAAAAAGAAGAAGCGAAGCCTGTGTCAGCGGAAGCCGCAAGGCGAAAAGAAGAATTAACCCAGCGCCAATGGTGAACGGCACGGTGACCGTCTGAATGGCGATGGGTGCCGGCCAATCCAATGCGCTGGGCACAGCCGCGATGAGCGATCTTTGTAAAACGTAAAGGAGCGGGGGGTGGCGTTCATAGCGAATGGCATCGAAGAACGTCCGAAGATCAGGCGTGCGGGTCGAGACAAGCCAAGACTGATATTCGTCACGCCACGGGGTGTGCGCGCGAAGGGAGATCAAGAGCACGCCAAGCCATAGGGCAAAGACGGCCCATCTCTTCCAATTCTTTAGCGCCAACGTCCTAATCCCCACTTTTCATTGCTGACATCTTCCGCAACGGTCAGCAGAATTTCGAGCATCCGTTCGTCTTTTCGTAGCCTGGCTTTCAGAATCGCTTTGCGCAAATGGAAGAGCTCAAAAAACTTGGTGAAGGGTCCTGCGTAACCATTGCGTTTTTTGAAGAGATAAGAATTCCGGCGGCAATAGTACTCGGCGGTCGTATTGAATAGGCCGGCCTCTCGGTGGTGATGAACGCGGGATCGATAGCTGACGTAGTTGTTGTATCCCAGGCGGCGCGCGCGCAGGCCCCAATCGCTGTCTTCAAAATACAAAAAATATTCTTCAGCGATCATCCCCACCCGGTCAAGAACGGCGCGCGACGTGAACACGCAGGCCCCATTAACGTAATCCGTAGGCCCGAAGGGTTCCCGCAGTTCGGGGATTTCGGGAATGCGGCGACCTTTGACTCCGTGGCGGATGCGGCCTTTAGACTCGACCGTGGCCTGATGAAAATAGACGTGGTCGGTGGCGTTCAGATCGGTCAATGAACCTAAGAATCCAGGATTGTCTAACTTGGGCCACAAGCCATGAAGCTCTTTTAGGCAGTTCGGCTCTACGGTGAGATCCTTAGTCAGCAGCCAGAAAAAATCCGCTCCCTCGGCGAGAGCGAAGCGAAGGCCTGCGTTTAAGCCGCCGGCGTAACCCACATTGACGGGTAACGCGATGACATTTTCATCACCCACCTCGGATCGTAAGTGAGCCGCGACGTCATCCCCGCTGCCATTATCGACGATCAAGATGCGCTTATCTGTCCATTCGCAGGCTTGGACGCTCTTGTAGAGTCGTAGTACTTCGGCCGGATCGCGATAATTGATAAGGATGCAGGCGGTTTGAGACAGTTTGGACTCCTAAAAAGGCGACTTCAAGTCTTTGAAGGCGGGAAACTTTTCGTCACGGGTGGAAAGGGCGGGATTTAAAATTCCCCAATCGTACGGAATTGAATTCCAAAATACACCATCATCGCAGGATGGTTCGTGAGCCGTGCTCACTGAATATTGAATTGTCGTCTCGTTTTGCAAGCTGTGAAAGCCGTGAGCGATACCTTTGGGGATATAGATCGACTGACCGTCGCCCGCGTTCAGTCGAACGTCCACACATTGACCGAAAGTCGGTGAACTTTTTCGCAAATCCAGAAGAACGTCGATGGCCGAACCTCTCGTGCAGTAGATCAGCTTGACGTGATCAAACGGCGGTCTTTGAAAATGCATTCCCCGAATCACGTCCCGATGGGAAACGGAATAGAACTGTTCGGCAAACGACCATTCAAGGCCATTCTGTTCAAAAAATTCGCGGTGAACTTTTTTATGGAAATCGCCGCGGTGGTCGCTCAAGACTTTTCCCTGGATAAGATAGGCGCCCGGTATGGGCAGAGACTTCAGTTCAAACATTCCCTTTAACATAGACCATGACACGCCGAGGTGTCAGTGTGATTTCGACCGCTAAGTGTGATTATATTCCGCCCATGAGAGACAACGTAAT
>JBEIHA010000388.1:0-2965 GCA_040381635.1 Pseudobdellovibrionaceae bacterium | reverse complement strand
GCCGAATGCAAGGACCAAGAATTCTGATTGTCGACGACGAGGCCTCATTGAGAACCGCGTTGTTCCGCGCCCTAGACCGCAAAGGTTATCAAGTCATAACCTCTGCCACAGCTAAAGAAGCCGAAACCATCTCGACCAGCGACAAAGCCATAGATTTGGCGATTGTCGACTTACGTTTGCCTGACGGTGACGGTATCGAGTTGATGGCGAAGCTGCGTGCGATTCACCCCGAAATTCAGGTGATCATCCTAACGGGACACGCGTCTATCGAAACGGCGGTGGATGCCACCCGTAAAGGTGCCTTCCACTTCGTGACGAAGCCGTGCAATCTCGACGAGATCATGACCTTAGTGGACCGCGCGCTGTCGCATTCACAGCTGAAGACCGAAAATCAGCACCTGCGCACGGCCTTGCATTCGAAGTATCAGTTCGACAACATCATCGGCCAAAGCGACGCCATTATGGACGTACTGATGATGATCGAAAAAGTGGCGAAGAGCGATTCCACCGTTTTGATTATGGGCGAAAGCGGCACAGGCAAAGAACTGGTCGCTAAGGCCTTGCACTTCAATTCCTTGCGTAACAGCGAAGCTTTTATTCCGATCAACTGCGGCGCCATCCCTGCTGAACTTTTGGAGAGCGAGCTTTTCGGTCATGTCAAAGGTGCTTTCACGGGTGCGGTCGCCAACCGTACGGGCCGCTTCGAATTGGCCGACGAGGGCACTTTGTTCTTGGACGAAATCGGCGACATGAATCCCTCTTTGCAAGTGAAGCTGTTGCGCGTTTTGCAGGAACGTTGCTTCGAACCCGTGGGCTCGGCGAAAACGGTTCCGTCTAACGTGCGCGTGATCGCCGCGACCAATGTGGATTTGGAAGAAGCGGTCGAGGACGGACGCTTTCGCGAAGATCTTTTCTATCGTTTGAACGTCATTCCGATACGCATCCCCGCCTTGCGTGAGCGTAAGAGCGATATTCCTTTGCTGCTTCAGCATTTCATCCAGACCTTCAACCGCACCCGCAATCGCCAGCTGGCCGGCATTTCCGCAGACGCCTTGAACATGCTTTGCAATTACCCCTGGCCGGGCAATATTCGCGAGCTCGAAAACCTGGTGGAACGTTTGGCCATTCTGAAAGGCAACGGCGTTATCGACGTGATGGATTTGCCCGAGAAATACCGCAAGTACGTCAACGCCGAAAGCGATCCTTCGAAACTCGATATCCCCGAGAACGGCGTGGACTTCAACACGGCCGTCGACAATTACGAGAACGCTTTGATTATGCGCGCTTTAGAGAAAACAGGTTGGAATCGCAACCAGGCGGCCTTGCTGCTCAAGCTGAACCGGACCACTTTGGTCGAGAAAATCAAGAAGAAGGGCCTGAGGCCACCAGAGCAGAATATGTGAACAACAAAGCCCCGACAGGGGCTTTGTTGTTTGGTCCAGCTCATACTTTTTGATTGTCAGATAATTACCCCCACCCTGATAATTTGACTGTAGGTCTTCCAACAAGGGGTCAGCATGAATCGCCGAAAATTTTTTGGTTTCATTTCACAAATTGGCGCCGGCCTTGCCGCTGGTTTGTTCGGACAAGAGGCTTTCGCTCGCATCTCGTTTAGCCGCACGCCAAATTCTCAACATAAAGAAACCTACGGTACGTACGGCGGCTACGGGAATTATGGCATCTACGGCGTTTATGGCGAACATGGGGCCTACGGAGCTTACGGGACCTTTGGCGCCTACGGCACTTACGGAGCTTATGGTCAGTACGGAACCTACGGCGAGTACGGTGGCTACGGACTCTACGGGGTTTACGGTGGCTATGGTCAGTACGGCACCTATGGGTACCATGCTGAAAACGGAATTCCCTTCAACTGCGAAGTGTCCAAAGTAAAGGGCAAGTCCAAGTCAAAGAAAATTGATTACGATTCACAGACCAATCGTTGATCAAGAGAAAATCGGATGAGACCATGTGCGCATGGTCTCTCACCTCAAACGTATATTCTCCGAAATAGATGATCGATTAAATTTAAAGTATTTAGGTTACCGGCTGCGTAGAGAAAACGCGGCCATGGAAGCCTATATCGCGGATCAGGGGCCAACGGTCCCGCGCGATATTCTTTTTTCGATCGTGGTTCCTACCTTCGGGATCCCCTTGCGTTACGTGAAAGAGTTTGTTGAAAGTGTTCGTCGCCAAACCTATCCAAACTGGGAGCTCTGCGTTTGTGATGACGGTGATCCGAATCTGGACGTCAGCCTCTATTTTGAAAATCTTCAGCGCCAAATGCCGGAAAAAATTAAATTTGTGCGTTCACCCAAAAACGAAGGCATCTGCGGCGCGACCACGCGGGGCATGTCGCTGGCCGGTGGGGATTATTTCGTGCTGGCGGATGCGGACGATGTTCTGCATCCGCGCGCACTGGAACTTTTCGCGGTCACCGCCACCGCTAAGCCCAAGGCCGACTTCCTTTATTCAAATCATGACTACATGACTGAGTGGAGCTATCGGCTTCATCCCATGCTGAAGCCGGGATGGAGTCCCGAACTTCTTTACCACGTGAACTACATCAATCATTTGAAAGCGCTGCGCCGGGATTTAGCTTTAAAGATCTGTGCCGCTTCTTTCGATAGCCAATACAACGGCTCGCAGGATTGGAATCTTTGTCTTCAGGTTTTACAGCATGGCAACTCGATCGCGCATGTTCCCTTCGTGCTGTATCACTGGCGCGCGCGCAAAGGTTCGATGGCTGACAATGTCCACTCGAAGCCCTGGGCGGTCGACGCACAGGCCAGGCTAAGAAAGAATTTCGTCGCACAGAATTTTAAGGGTTTGACCTTCGATCCCGTTGCAAATCAATTCTCATTCGAACAACAGAGCGAGATCGAATCACTAATGATTTCGAATCTTCAAAGCGATGAAACAATTGCGGATACCCTGCAACGAATAAAACATCAGGTCTCGAAGGTTC
>JBEIHA010000387.1:0-2975 GCA_040381635.1 Pseudobdellovibrionaceae bacterium | reverse complement strand
CGTGGTCGCGGCGATCACTTCGTGCACCAACACTTCGAATCCGGACCTAATGATTGGTGCGGCCATGCTCGCGCGCAATGCGGTGGCTAAGGGTTTGAAAGTAAAACCGTGGGTGAAGACTTCGTTCGCACCTGGTTCAAAAGCGGTTTCCGAATACGTATCGAGCGCAGGACTTATGCCGTCTATGTCCGCTTTGGGTTTTGATTTAGCGGGCTACGGTTGCACGACCTGCATCGGAAATTCAGGCCCGTTGCCGCCGCATATTCAAGCGGCGATCGATAAAGGGGGCCTCGCAACGGCCGCGGTATTGAGCGGAAACCGTAACTTTGAAGCGCGTATTCATCCCTCCATTCTGGCGAACTACTTGGCCTCACCCTTGTTGGTGGTGGCTTATGCGATTGCCGGAAACGTGAACGTCAATTTGGCGGTCGAGCCCGTGGGCGTGAACGACAAAGGCGAAAAAGTTTTCTTGCGCGACATCTGGCCGGATTCAAATGAACTGGCGCAATTGGTGGCGAAGAACGTGACCTCGCAAAAATTCGCTTCTGGGTACTCTTCGGTGTTCACCGGCGAAGCGAATTGGCAAAAGACCGCTTCCAGCACCGGGCCGACGTACAAATGGGATGCGGCTTCAACTTACATCAAGCAGCCGCCGTTTTTCGACCGCTACTTGGTGGAAGAGGCTAAGGCTAAAGAAGTGACGGGTGCTCGGATCTTGGGTTTGTTTGGCGACTTTATTACGACCGATCATATTTCGCCGGCCGGAAACATCGGCAAATCGACACCGGCGGCGGCTTATTTGGTTCAGCATGGCGTGCAAGCGGCGGATTTCAATTCTTATGGCGCTCGCCGCGGGAATCACGAAGTGATGATTCGCGGAACCTTCGCGAACGTGCGCATTAGAAATCGCATGGTCGACAAAGAAGGCGGCTTCACGCGCGTCTTCCCCGAAGGGAAAGAAACCACGATCTTCGATGCCGCGGAAGCTTACCGCAAGAAAAACACACCGCTGGTGATCTTCGCGGGCAAAGAGTACGGGTCAGGTTCGTCGCGCGATTGGGCGGCCAAGGGCACACGCCTGTTAGGTGTACGCATGGTCGTTGCCGAAAGCTTCGAGCGCATTCACCGTTCGAACTTGGTGGGCATGGGCGTCTTGCCGGTGCAGCTCCCTGCGGGAGTCGGCGTAGATTCTCTTGAATTGCGCGGTGACGAAGAGATCGACGTGCGCGGCCTCGACACCATGGCGCCGAATTCGGAAATGGAAGTCGTGATCCGCAAAGACGGCAAAGAGAAGAAAATCAAAGTCCGCTCACGCATCGATACGCCGAATGAATTGAAGTATTTCCGCAGCGGCGGAATTCTCCCGTTTGTGTTGGATCGGTTGGCGAAGAGTTAGGGGCGCGGTGGCGCGTAGCTGTTCAACTTAGGGTAGGCGCGAAGTCCTCGGCTTGGATGCGCCCACCGTGAAGGCGCATAGCCTGTCCATCCATGTGAGTGCGTACTTTCCGGCATCCAGCCGGAAAGTCAAAAAGATTTCAAAAAATTTAAATTTAAAGCTCCGAAACAGTTCAAGTCCCGCCGCCGTGCTTGGGGCGCCGTCTAAAACGGCAGCTTCTTAGTAGGATTCAAATTAACAAAGAGATCCGCTTCAAAGGGCTCGTGATCAGGATTGGAACTCTCCGAGTACACCTTCACGCGAAGGTGCACTTTGTCTGACTTCAACGTTTCTTCGAAATTCACTTCGCTATCGTATTCATCATTAAAAAACCAGATCCGCCCTTGCCGAATGTCATTCAACGAGGTGTTTTTCACGTAGTAGTAACCGCTATTGTCGCCGCACAAGTAAAGGCTATTAGCCTCTTTGGTGCCTTCGTCGAGCATGACCACCCCGGTCACGGCCTGTTCTTTGTTAAATATCGCGAGATTCAGCTCTGAGTCCGTGTAGTCCTCTTTAATTTTGGTGCTCATGTAATCGTCACCCGCGCACGGAGAAACACCAGACTTCGCGAACGTGACTCCAGTAAAGAAAACCAGAACCGAAAGAACAAAAACTTTCACGCCTACCCCCATTTGATCCCCGAGACCTACCCTAGGTGGTGGGACGATTCGATCTCGGGGATGGGATTGAAAAATTTTTGTGACATTCCATTGCGCGAACAGTGGGGGGAGCGGTCAATGCTTCAAATCTCCGCTCGATAGGCTTTTTGAAGATAGAGATCGCGTCAGCCGATTTCGTAGGACTCATCATCTAGGATGAGGACTATTTCCCTTTACAGGACCGATTGGCGAAGAGCTAGGGGCGGAGTCTTCGGCTTCGACGCTCCCATCGTGGAGCCGCAAAGCCTGTCGATCCAAGTGAGTGCGTACTTCCCGGGATCTGGCCTTTATTTAGCGATCAACTTATAAAAGTCAAAGCTTAGCACGTAGGCCACTTCCTCCGCCGATTTGGAAATTACGTCCACGTTCTCTTTTAAATTGTTTAGCATCGACTCTTTGATCTTAAACGCGTCCGCGTTCGTCAGGCTCACACAGGCCGAGTAATGCAGATCATCGGGATCTAAGAATTGCAGGCCATAAACGGTGTGCTGGCGCCAGTTTTTGTGATGCTTCAAAACCAATTCAGACTGATTGCCGATATGAATATGCTGGGATCCCGGCATAAGCTCGTTACCCGTCTGCTTGAGGATTCCGATTCGTAAACAAAAGTCGACCATCTCCTGCACGCGAACCTTACTTAATCTTAGCGCTTCGCTAAGACGATCCACGGTTCTGAAGCTAGGGATGCTGGTCAAGACGTGAATGGCGCCGTAGTAGTGGGTGGAATAGAATTTCTCACGGTCGCCGTCCGAAATAGTTTCTTGGGCGCCGATTCGTTTCTGAATATTCAGACGTTCGTCGCGCATAACTTTAATTTTGCGGTCGAAGCGCGCTTTTAGCGGCTTAGTTCCCGCGCGGTCCTTTAAGACTAACAATAT
>JBEIHA010000386.1:0-2991 GCA_040381635.1 Pseudobdellovibrionaceae bacterium | reverse complement strand
GGGGTAAGCCAGGACGCGGCAGGCTCAGGTGGCCAAACCTAGGGACTGCGGTGCACGGCTTGGATCGCCGCTTGATCGGTGGGGAAGATCACCATCTCTTGAATGTTCACGTGTTTGGGTCGCTGAATGGTCCAAACGATGCATTCGGCGACGTCACGAGCACTCAGCGGCGTCATGCCTTTGTAAACGCTCTTCGCACGCTCTTTGTCCCCGAAGCGCACTTGCGAAAATTCGGTTTCAACCATGCCCGGTTCGATGTTGGTCACGCGCAAAGGTGTCCCCAGCAAATCCAGACGCAAACCTTCGCTGATCGCACGCACCGCGAATTTCGAAGCACAGTAAACGGCACCGCCCGGGTAAACCCAGCGTCCGGCGACCGATCCAAGATTTACTATATGCCCACGCTGGTTCTTGATCATATGAGGCAGCACGGCGCGCGTTAGGCGCAATAAAGCATTCACATTTGTTTCGAGCATTTCGTCCCACTCGGCCGGATCCGCATCCTGAAGTTTTGAGGTCCCGCGAGCTAAACCGGCGTTGTTCACCAAAAGGTCAACCGAAGAAAAGTTTTTAGCCTTAGCGATGGCTTGAATGCCTTTGGCCGAGCGCAAGTCAGCCGCAACAATGTGGACCTTAATCTTAAATTTTTTCTCGAGTTTAGTTTTTAGCCTAAGCAGGCGGTCTTCGCGGCGCGCGACTAAAAAAAGATCAAGCCCTTCTTCGGCCAACAGTTCCGCGGTGGCTAAACCGATGCCGCTGGATGCCCCCGTGATCAGCGCGCATTTGAATTTCACTTCGTCGCCTCAAACACACGGAAGGCATGTGGTAGAAAATCTTTGAACTTCTTTTGCGCTAATATCCCTTGATCGTTGCCCAAATAAACAGGCATCTCATCCCCGCAGAATTCTGCCAGGACCTGCAAGCACACTCCGCAGGGCACGGTCGCGTTTTTCTCGGCCGTAACGATCACTAGAAACTCAGGGGAAATCTTGCCGAAAAAGGCGACGGCCGTACCGATGGCCGTGCGTTCCGCGCAAATGGTGGCACCATAACTGGCGTTTTCGACATTGCAGCCCGGAACCGCGTCTTCGACACCTTTGAGTTTTAAGGCCGCACCGACCTGAAATTTGGAGTACGGGGCATGCGCTTGGGATCGCGCCATCCACGCTATTTTATAGGCTTTTTCGACATCTGGAGTGACTTGCATGGTGGCCTTATACCCGTTGCAACTGCAATTCACATGTACTAACTATAGCTGACGCGAAGCCGAAAGAGAGTCTGACATGAGTTCGAAAAAACCACGCCTCGAGGACGTGGCCATTTTGCCTCCCGAAAAAAACTTGAATCTCACCTTGGACGAGGTCGGGGTCGAAAACGTCCAAACACAAGTGAGTCTACAAGGTTTACTTCTGCCCGCGCGCGCGCAAGCCACCGTTTCGCTGATCGATAAGCAAAGCCGTGGCATTCATATGTCGCGAATTTTTAAGATCCTAAATCATCTGCACGAACACGAATTGTCGTGGCCTTCATTGAATGAAGCTCTGGATCAGATGCTCACATCCCACGAAAAACTAAGTGATTCGGGAATGATCGCCTTGAGTTTCGAACTTCCGATTCTACGTCCCGCCCTCTTGAGCGGCGAGCGCGGCTGGCGCAGCTATCCGCTGGTTTATAAAGTTTTATCCGCAAAAGGTAAGCGTGAGATGAAACTTCAAACCCGTGTTCTTTACTCCAGCACCTGTCCTTGCTCCGCTTCCCTAAGCCGCCAGATCAATCAAGAGGAATTTCGCAAAAATTTCCGGGAATCTGAAGTCCGCACGGCCCAGGTTCTGGAATGGTTGGGTAAAGCCGAATCCGTCGGGGCCGTCCCCCACGCACAGCGCTCTGAAGCCATTTGTGAATTTACGTTCGATGAGTCGCTGGGCTATCCGTCACCGATCAGCTTGATCGATGAAATTGAAAACGCGCTGGGAACTCCGGTGCAGGCCGCGGTTAAACGGGAAGACGAGCAAGAATTCGCCCGGCGTAACGCTCAAAATTTGATGTTCTGTGAAGATGCCGCGCGGAAATTGAAATCGGCTTTGTTGTCGCGGGAAGAACTGGCGGACTTCCAAATCGAAGTCCGCCATTTTGAAAGCCTTCACCCCCACGACGTCGTCGCGAAGGTGGGCAAGTACTAGTCTAAGCCTTTTTGACATAAGTCGCGCACCAGCCCATCTTGGCCACAAACTGCGGCTTCGATGGATCGGCTAACAACTGGCAGCGCGCATACTTCGCGCCCTTAAAATCGGCTTCCGAATTGTCCTTGTTGTAGAACGTGCAGCTTTCGCAATAGCTTTTGTTTTTCGGAAACGACGGACAAGCCTTGTTGGGCTGTTTGTCCGGATTTTCGCAGTAATTGGCAATCGTGGCCGGCTGGCCGTCGCGCAAAATATCCTTGTCGGTTAACTTTTTCGCCTGGGCGTGGGCACTGGGGCTAAGCGATACCTTGCCCAAAACCAGCGAGGCGAAGGCTGAAGTCCAAAGAAATTCCCGTCTTTTCATGATTTCTCTCCGTTGAGAGGCTTAAGCAGAACAGCCTAAGCCTTTTAAATGAAAACTAAATGATAGGGTAATCTCGGCCATCTGACAAGCTTCAGACAATCGCAAAAATTTTTCAGTCTTCCCGCACTCTTAGTGCATTGCGGCATAGTCTTTGGTACACAGCTTGTCACCTAAATATTCAGGATGTCTATGAACGCATTGATCATCAAAATTCTCGCCGTAGGCATAACGCTGAGCCAGCTTTTTAATAAGCCGCCTGAGCAATTCAAAACGAGCTTCGACCCGGTCGCCGATCAGGCCGAAGTCGAAAAGATTTTGAGCCAAGGCTGCAGCACCGTCATCAAAGAGTTTAAGGCCGAAGACCTTGATTTTGATTTTCTATTCGACATCATGTTGGGCAACGCAAAAACCGAAAAAGACAAAGCCGATCAAGCGCAGGCCGAGGCC
>JBEIHA010000385.1:0-2997 GCA_040381635.1 Pseudobdellovibrionaceae bacterium | reverse complement strand
CAATGCAGGTTTTATCGAGCAAGCCCAGAGTGCAGACGAAATTGTTGGCGTACTGGCCCACGAGGCCGCGCACGTCACCGAACGTCATACCGTGCAATCGGTGGCCGGCGACATGTCGGCGAATATTTTGCTGTCCGTTTTATTTTTAGGTTCTTCCAATATTATGTCGGGCCTATTGTTTGCCGCCGATGGTTTGCACTCGCTGCAATTTTCTCGCAAGCACGAATTGGACGCCGACCGCTTAGGAGTTGAATACTTAAAGAAGGCCGGGCTAACCACGGACGGGATGTTCGCGTTCTTTAGCCGCAAAAAAGATGAGGGCGACCCGTCCGATGAAAGACTAAGCTATCTTTCCACCCACCCCATGGACGGCGACCGCTTAAAGCAAATTCGCCGCATGGATCCAAAGCGTGAGGGGAAAAAATCGAATTACGATTTAGCCGCTTTGAAAGCCTTTTTAAAGGACGCTGAATCACAAGCTACGCCCCAGACCTCCGAAGAAGCGAACTAGCGCTTCTCGCCCGTATCCAACATAATGCTCGAAGCTACCATCAGCCAACCGTCGGCGGCGGCCGGGTTATAATTTAATTTGTATTTGTCGCGCAACGAATAGCCGCGACGAAATTCACCAAATGGTTTTCCACCGTTCTTAGTGAACATAAAATGCATCGGGATAAAGCGCGCCAAATTCAGATAGCGGCGCAAAATACTTAAGAACAAATTGTCTTCAATCGCTGTAAACATATATTTGCCGCGGAAATCATGCGCATGCCAACGCTTTTGAAAAATCGAAGCCCAGAAATTCTTTTTGAATGTGGCCAGCAATTTTCCTTGAGCATCGCGGATGTAAAATTCGCTATTGAAAATATGAAATCGAGAAACAGGTTCGATCGTCATCACCTTCGCGCCGGTCGAGTCCTTCACCGTGGCATGACGAAGTGGACCACAAATCGTGCTGACGATATGAGAGACCAAAACGCCACCACCGAGACCAACGATCACAGCCATGAGGCCCATCATTGACGCGGTCGTCGAATTTTTGTCGATATCGCCCAATTGCGATCCTACAAAAACAAAGGTGCCAACCAAGACGCACATAAATGCAATTACACCTAGTATTCTTGCGAAAAGAGAATGGAAGATATGCCTGGGCCGAAGAGCCGAGAATTTTTCAGAGCCACCGACCGCACTGATGGTGTAACCCTCGGCCGTGAATTGAAAGTAGGGCTGGTCAATTTGATACCTTTCGCTCTTAAACCGCTCACGCAGCTCGTGATCGAATGAGATCTTTTCTTTGTTAACGACGGAAGGATTTATGGGATGAATCTTGGCGAGCGACATGATGCCTCCGGGGCTCGAGGGTGCCTACGCTCACCTATCGGAAGGTCTGGCCCGCGGCTAAAATAACGCTTCGATTTGTGTTGCCGCTATATAGAAATGTCCGCTTTCCTGCCGTTTAGAAATGTCCTCTTTTGAGACTTTTTACTGGGTCGAGTTAAGCTGTCTCCTTTTGCGTCATTGATGAAGCAGAAGGGGCGGGGAAATTTGGACATGGAAGGTTCGGTTTTTGTGAGCGGTAAGGATTTACGGCGTTGGCGTTTGGTGAATGATTTTATAGAAAACCGCAAAAGCCAGGTCGAGATTGCGGAGGCTCTAGGTTTAAGCACCCGGCAGGTGCGCAGACTTAGCCAGCGAGCTAAACAAAAAGATATCCAATCTTTGACTCATGGACTTCGTGGCAAGCCGGGAAACCGCCGTATGAGTGAAGAGAAGAAAAATCTGGTATTAAACTTGTGGAACACGAAGTACCGGCAGGCGCGCCTAAACTTCACGCATTTCACGCAGAAGCTTAACGAGGTTGAAAACATTAGCATCGGGAAAGAGAGCGTGCGCAGGCTTTTGCGAGCGGCGTGCGTTTCAGATCGCGCTCCGAAGAAGGGTCGGAAGCACCGCCGGTGGCGCGAGAGAAGAGCGCAGTTCGGCGAGCTTTTGCAGCAGGACACTTCGCCGCATGATTGGCTTGGATTGGGCCAGAAACATCACTGCGTGGTGATTGTCGACGATGCGACGTCGAGGCTTCTTTACTGCCAGCTCTTTGAACACGACGGCACCATCCCGAACATGCAGGCTATGAAGCATGTATTTTTGAAACACGGTCTTCCCATGGCGGCGTACACGGACCGCGCCAGCTGGTTTTTTAATACCAACAAGCACCGGATCAGCGCTGGGCCTAAGCCGACTGTTAATCTGGTCGATAAAGAGTTTAAAACTCAAATAGGTCGGGCGTTGAATGAACTCGGCGTTGAGTTCATCCCGGCTTACTCGCCGCAAGCCAAGGGCCGTGTGGAGCGCGCCAATGGCACGCTCCAAGACCGCCTGATCGCCGAGCTTCGCCTCGCCAAAATTACCGAAATTAATCAAGCCAATGAGTTCATAGAAAAAATATTTATCGACGACTACAACAAACGCTTCGCCAAGGAGCCACGCGATCCAGTATCTGCCTTCATCAAAGCCGCGCCGGTGCAGCTTGAGGAGATCTTGTGCTTGAAGTTCGAGTGTAAAGTGGGCAAGGACAACA
Organism: Pseudobdellovibrionaceae bacterium; assembly: GCA_040381635.1. Lineage (GTDB taxonomy): Bacteria > Bdellovibrionota > Bdellovibrionia > Bdellovibrionales > UBA1609 > JALHOQ01. The sequence continues at coordinate 419 of JBEIHA010000385.1, read as the reverse complement.
CGGTCACCAGGCACAATTATTTTAAACTCCAACTTGAGGCGAGCCGTGAGCGGCCAAACTGGCATCAGGCGCGTGTTGAGGTAAGAATCTACACCGATCTGTCGGTGAAAGTTCTGCACCTTCCAGAACTCAGCGAAATACGATTTAAAGTTATCGAACTGAAACAGCTTCGCGAGCCAAAGAGCCCAGCCGAACTGCCCGAGGTGCAAAAGAGATCGGCATAAAAAGGACCCCCTTCTCCCCCCGCCCCCCCCTCAACCCCCAAAAAACAGCAGAGGACATTTCTATATGGTCAAAACCGGACAGTTCTAAAGTCGCGCGACAGAGATTTACACCTTGCGCTACAGTCTTTCATCGAGAAGGGCCGCTTTTTTGACAAACGGCGACTTCTTTTGAGACACTGACAGTGCTGAATCCGT
>JBEIHA010000384.1:0-3021 GCA_040381635.1 Pseudobdellovibrionaceae bacterium | reverse complement strand
TCCGCGCGGCGCTTGCGGAAGATGCGCGATAACCCAAGAGTATCTAGAAAAGCGTATTCGCCTTTTTGCAAAGTGCCTAAGGTCAGCTGCCCGATCGCCACGCGGCGAAGCTTCTTCACGTCGAAGCCGATCTTTTGGAACATGTACTTGATCTGGCGGTTCTTGCCTTCAGAAATAATGATCTTCACCCAGTCGTATTGCTTGGATTCACCGATGCGCACACGCTCGACGTGAAGTGCCCTTACGCGGCCGCCGGGGATGGTCACGCCTCTCAATAATTTTTGTAGATGATTTTCGGTGGGCTGACCGTCAAGCTTGGCCAAATAAGTCTTAGGGATGTCTTCGCGCGGGTGCTGCACTTTTTGGGCGAATTCACCGTCGTTGGTCAGCAACAGCAGACCCTCGGTATCCCAATCCAGACGACCGACGGGAAAAACGCGGACGGGCAGTTTCTCCATAAAATCGGCGACGGTGGGGCGGCCTTCGGGGTCGCTCATGGTGGTCAGGACTTTTTCGGGCTTATTGAAGATGATGTAGATGTTTTGCTGGGTGATCGGAAGGCGTACGGGCTTACCGTTTAGCGAGACACGGTCCATCGACGGGTCAATCCGCACGCCCAATTCATAAACGGTTTTGCCGTTCACTTGCACTTGGCCATCGGTGATTAAGTCGTCGGAACCCCGGCGCGAGGCCACGCCGCAATCGGCGAGGAATTTATTGAGCCGGATGGGCCCGCTTTTCGTTAATGCCATAGTCCAAATGGGTTACCAAAAGGGTCAGCAGTCTGTCATTGGGAAAAACGTTTTTGAGAATGAGACGGCCCTTGTTCAGCGTCCGTTCCGCCTCAAGTAAGCCGTCGTGGTTTTGCACACCCAGTAAGCGGTTCGCGCGCTCAAGTTTAGTAACCATTTCCTGGTAGTAGGGATCGCTCTGTGGGTTGATGAAGTGGCGTTCGACCTTCTTTAGCGAAGCGAAAAGATCTTGGGTGTCGGCCAAACGGGCACGAATAAAGGTCTCGAATTTTTGAAAGGTGTAACCGCGCGTGATCAGGCCGTGGACACCTTCGCTGTCGACGTGAAAGCAATGGGTGGTCAGTAAGGTGCCCTCAAGAACTTGGCGTACGTGGGGCATGAGCTCCAGATCCGAGGAGTAATAAAGTTGGCTGACAGGCGCGGTTAGGCGCAGACGTGAACCCCACACCAGCGCCATGTTCGAATAAACCTTGGCTTCGAGGCTACCCGAAGGTGACAGAACCAGGACCAAGATCTGGGTGTCGCTTAGGCGCACGGTACGAATTTGATCCCCCGACTTTTGTCTGGCTGCGTGTTCGGTTTCAACCAATTCATGCAGGTCACCGGGCTGCTTAAGTGTGACGATCTGCAGACTGTCGGGATGCCTAAGGTTTTGCCAAGCTTCTTGTTCAGTGCCTAGCGCGTGTTGTCTGAGAAAGCCCTGCAGATCGGTTCTCACCACATCGGCTAAATTTTGCGAATCATTTTGCCAATGATCGAATTGCAAGACACGGGCATAGAAGGACTGAATCACTGCCGGAGAAAAAGGCAGATTCGGTTCCATCACTCCTCGAAGAAAATTGTAGAGAGTGAGGCGCGCCTGGTTTCTCTGCGGATCCTGTTTCAAAAGATACTGGGCGAATTGACTCACTGGTGTCATAATTCAACGATAAAGGGGACGAGGGACTTTCGTCCACTGATTATTGCGGACCGCAGGTTTGCGGTCCTTCTAAATATTGCGGATCGAGGGATTGAATGGCGCGCGAATTGAACCGAGAACTTTTTGGCAACACTGGATCTACGAGTGAAAGAGCCCCCGAAGGCCAGCAGACCGCGGTCGCTTACGCCAAGGCTGATGAAGTGCGCGTGCTACATTTGCATATCGAAAACCTTTCCAAGCGCTTGAAGGAATTTGAATCGCGGGTCGAGACCATGCACTCGAAGACCGACGATATGCTCGGTCAGAACAAACAGCGCTTCGAGCGTGTTCAAGGCCATTTCAAAGCGCAGAACGAACAGTTTCAGTCGGGCCTACTCGACATGAACAACAAAATCGCCCAAGTGGTTTCGCGCGTGAACGAACGCAAAGTTTCCGAAAACATCGTCAAAGAGATGGTCGAACGCCACGCCTCGGTCGTGCAAGCCTTCGAAGTGCGCATGAATAGCCTACAGCGACTCATGAGCGAGCAAGAGCTTCAGCTGATGAACACGCGCAGCGAGCTAAAGCAGGCCTTGCATGAGTTATCCCGCCTAAAGAAGTTGTAGACGACACTTAGCGTTACACGTTAGATTGCGGCTCATCCAGACATTTTCCGGGGGGAAAACCAGTGGGACTGAATCGCCGCGCGTTCTTGGGCACCTTATTGGCCAGCGGATCTGCTGCGGCCTCGAGTCTACGGTCTGAATCTCCGGATTCCCTATTCTTCCGCGAAGAAAGTAAAAAGGGCTTTTCGATTCTGCAAGGGATGACCGACGAAACCTCGGCGCAGTTTTCTTTGGTTTTACCAAAGACGCAGAAATGGAGTCTATCGATTGCGCGCGCAGATGGTGCGCCGGTAGAACTGATCTCGTCGGTGGAAACTTTCTCGCGGTCCTATTCGGGATACGCGGTTCATAAACTTTTCGTCGAAGGTTTAGAATTGGGCGTTTCGTATTTATTAAGGGTGCGCGCCGTCGACGGTGTCTTGTGGGATGAACGTGAATTTTCGGCACTTGATCTCAGCCCACGGCCTGTGCGGCTGGCCTTTATGTCCTGCATGCTCGATCTACTTCACCGTGACGACATCTGGCGCCGCTTCGAAGCGCAGAAAGTCGATGCGGTTTTATTTTTAGGCGACAATGTGTACGCGGACCGCACGTCATTTATAAACAAGAACCCTGCCGATGAACGCCAATTGTGGGAGCGCTACGTGCTCACCCGCAATCGCGTGCTTTTGTATTTTCAAAAACGTTTGTGCCCGGTACTAGCGACTTGGGATGATCACGATTTTGGCGCCGACAATGCCTACCG
>JBEIHA010000383.1:0-3023 GCA_040381635.1 Pseudobdellovibrionaceae bacterium | reverse complement strand
TTTGAGACATTTTGTGCAGCGATTTCCGTCAACTTGGCCGGTGCGGCCCAGACCGTAGCAAAGGCAAGAAATGACATCAGGCTTAACAGCATCGAAGGTCCCCCTTAAAGTTAGATGGAGTTGCTTAGCAGAATTTAGAGGTAACAGTCTAGACACTGCGCACCTGCTTCCTGGAAGCCTCGCGTTGCGCTCCGCCACTGACATCCTCCTGGATTTTCTGTCAACGGCTGTACGAGCTTTCCAGCCCAGCCTCCGGTATACTCTTTTTCATCAGAGGAGTTGAGCCAAGACGGCCAACATCTCGTCTTAGGGGTAGGGAGCTGAACCGCTCTTTAAAAGTACGGGGGAAATTCATCTTAGGCCTCCGTGGTCAAAACCCGGGGGCTCTTTTCTTGCCATGCGCCAAGTCCCTCTCTAAACTAAATGTATGGCACGAAACATTCCCCATAGAAAAATTTTTTTGACGGTATCTGCATCCAACGAAAAACTAAAGTGGTTCGCGGAAATGATCCATAAGCATGTGACCGACGCGACCATTTTCGCGGCTAGCGACGGACTGATCGCCTTAGGTAAACTTCAGAACGCACCCCCGCATGTTTTAATCACGGACCTAGAGCTTCCCAAAGTTTCTGCCCATAAACTTATAGACGTGGTTTTAAAGACCTGGGGCAACGAGAGCACGGCCGTAATCATTTCGGCGCCCCCGCCAGCCGATGAACACCACTTAGACGAAATAGTCACCGGCAGGGTTCAGTACTATACCGCCGAACCAAACAACGACGAGATATTTACCAAGTGCCTAATGCGCGCGTTGAATTTTACTGCACATAAGCAAGAGACTGAGTTCCTGCTACGCTTCCTGGTGCCGGGTGATCTATTACTTAAAGAAGGTGACAAAGCTGATTTTGTTTACTTCGTAAAGAAAGGACGGTTGCGCGCTTATCAGGTGAGTGGAGGTACCGAAGTAGAACTCGGATTCGTTGAAGTCGGAGAATTCGTCGGCGAGATGGCTTACGTTAACGGCGAACCGCGCAACGCTCATGTGCAAGCATTGACCAACTGTGAGTTAATTGAGGTCGAGGTCGGCAAAGTGGATAGCGTCCTTTTCAAACGCCCGTCTTGGTCAAAGGCAATGATGCTGACTCTTGTCAAACGACTAAAGGCCTCGAACGCAGCGAAAAAAAAGGGCTCGTGAAGGACGCGAAATACATCAAGATTTTGGACGCCGTTGTGCGCCTGGAAGTCACAAAAGGACATCTGCGCTGGAAGATGGCCGAACTCTCGCGCGTGAGCGGCGTGCAGCGCACGCTCGTTTACTATTATTTTGGTAAATCCAAAGAAGGTATTCTTGCCGAAGCTTTAAAAACGATCGGCGACGAGTTTTTCGGACTAAGTCCGGAGCGAATTTCCATGTGGAAGGAAGGCCGTATGAAAGAATCGATTCTGGCCACGCGCGCGCGCTTCAAACAAGCCCCTCATGTCCCGCAATTCTTTTTTCACTGGCGCCATCAGCCCAGCGAAGTCCAGACGGCGCTTAAGCTCCTGGAGAAACGCTTTCGCGATAAGGTGAAGGCGCAGTTCCCCAAGATCCGTAAAGATGACGAAGAAGCCGTCTACGCGGTTTTCTTCGGACTGGTTCTTGTTCCTGACCTCAAAGAGTCCGTGCTCGACCGGGTGCTTTCGGGGATGAAGTTCCCGCGATGAAAAAGCACGGGCTGACGTTGGTGATTCTTATCCTCGCCGCAATGATCGCGAGGGAAATCCTCAAATCACCGCCCCAAACAAAACCTTCGGTGTTCGATGAACCCGCGAAGCTCCCCGCGCAGCAACACAAAGACCCGGTCCCCGCGAAGGCGGCTGAATCAACAAGACCCGCTTCACCTCCCGCCCAATCTGAAAATCCAGACCTAGGCAAGGTGATCGCGATTGCCTCACCATCAGCGGATGGTGGCAGGCAAAAGCCACCCCCGAATTCCATCCCGTTTGAACTCGTTGGGGGATTGGTGATTTCTTTCGGCGATCAGTTGTTGGGCCGACCCAATGCCGAAAACTTCCCAAACGAAGGCTTTATCGAAGCCCCCAAGATTGGTCACTGGGCCGGAGGCATTATCCCCTACTCCTTCGATCCCCGTTTTACGAATCCCGAACGTGTGCAGCGTGTGCTCGACTACTTCACTGAATACACTCCCGTGCGCTTTGTTCCTTTCACTGACCAAAAAGACTCTATCGTGTTTTCTCCAGGTGAAGTGCAGCTATGCCTTTCGTATGTCGGAAGAATCGGCGGTCATCAGCCCATCTACTTGGACGATCGTTGTTATGAAAAAGAAATCACCCACGAAATCATGCACGCCATCGGCTTTATTCACGAACACTCGCGCCCCGATCGCGATCAATTCGTGCGCGTGAACTGGGACAAGATCGAAGAAGACAAACAAAGTCAGTTCGAGGCCGCTCCGATCTCTATGGCCAAAGCACACAAAGGACGCCCTTTCGATTACCAGTCGGTGATGATTTATAACCCCTCGACCTTCGCCAAAGTGCGCGGCGACCAGACCATCGAATCAGTCACGGGAGCCAAGATCGAACCCGCGGCGTCTGGCTTAAGTCCCGAGGATCAGGCCCGACTGATCCAGCTCTTCGCCGAGTAACGAGACCCGCTTTAGTGAAGGCAGCGCCGACTTTGAATTTTCGGCCGCCGTCGCCCAGTTTGGCATGCTACTGCGGGATTCGAAGTGGAAGGGGCAATCGAGCTTTGAAGACGTCAAACGCCTGGGTCAACAGGGCTTTAAGCGCGGGTCGGGATCAAACCCGTACCGCCTCGAATTCTTGGAACTGGTAAGCAAAGCCGAAAAACTAAAGCTGATCCAAAAGTGATTTACCGGCGGTCTCATTGCATTCATCGCAAATGACCGCCTGGACGTTGGACAGGGCTTTAGTTCCCACCACCAAAACGTAAAACCGCACCAAGTCGCCGGCTACCAAGCCACCGCCGGCTTGGGGCAAAGTGATTTCGCGTTCAAACT
>JBEIHA010000382.1:0-3038 GCA_040381635.1 Pseudobdellovibrionaceae bacterium | reverse complement strand
GGTTCTCGGGCCGAGTGGCCTGCATCGGGAATGATATGCAATGCGCTTTCGGGCCACGCTTTGTGCAGATCCCAGGCATTCTCGACCGGACAAACCACGTCGTAACGGCCGTGCACAATCTCGCCAGGAATATGGCGAATACGGTGGATGTCTTCTAAGATTTGATTGTCGTTTCTCATCCAAATGCCATGGGTGAAGTAATGGCATTCGATACGCGCGAACGCTTCCGCAAAGTCATCCTCGCCGGAATGCTGAATCATTTTGGGGTCAGGGATCAGGCGTGAAGTCGCGCCCTCCCACGTGCTCCAGGCGCGCGCGGCTTGCAGGCGGACGTCGCGATTGGCGCTGGTCAGGCGTTTGTAATACGCGGCCACTAGATCCTCGCGCTCAGCTTCGGGGATCACGTTAAGGTATTGTTCCCACACGTCAGGGAAAATGTGACTGGCACCGTCTTGATAAAACCAACGGATTTCTTTTTTTCGGCAAAGGAAAATTCCCCGTAGAGCCAAAGCCTTCACTCTTGAGGGATGAGTCTCGGCGTAAAGCAGTGCCAGCGTGCTTCCCCAGCTACCCCCAAAGCAGATCCATTGATCGATGTTGAGGTGAACGCGCAGTTTTTCCATATCGGCGACCAGATCCCAAGTCGTATTGTCTTTTAGTTCGGCGTACGGAGTGCTTTTGCCGCAGCCGCGTTGGTCGAACAAAATCACCCGGTAATGTTTGGGATCGAAGTAGCGACGATGCGAGGGTTCCGTGCCGCCGCCGGGGCCGCCGTGTATGAAGACCACGGGAACACCTTTCGGGTTGCCGACTTCTTCAAAATACAATTCGTGCCCGGCTGTGACCGGTAAACGGCCAGTGCGATAGGGTTCGATCTCGGGGTAAACGCTATAAACCATATTAGTTTTTCTCTAAAATCGCGGTGACGCCCATGCCCCCGCCCGTGCAAATAGAAATCAAGCCGCGACCTTTGCCGCGCTCATCAAGCTGCTTGGCGAGGGTCGCTAAGATGCGAGCGCCCGTAGCCGCGAATGGGTGTCCAAGAGCGACGGATCCACCTTTGAGATTCATTTTCGTGCGATCGATCTTGCCCAAAGCACCGGGAAGGCCCAAACGCTTTTTGCAAAAATCATCGCTTTCCCATGCTTTCAAAGTACAAAGCACTTGGGCGGCGAACGCTTCGTGGATTTCGTAAATATCAAAGTCTTGAAGCTTTAAGCCCGCTTTACTGAGCATGCGCGGAACCGCGTAGGACGGTGCCATGAGCAGGCCTTCTGCTTTAACGAAATCAACAGCGGCCGTTTCTTGGAAGGTGAGATACGCCAAAATGGGCAAACCATTTTTCTTAGCCCATTCTTCTGATGCAAGCAGCACACATGCGGCACCGTCTGTCAGTGCTGAAGCGTTAGCCGCCGTGATGGTGCCATTTTCAACCTTCTTATAAGCGGGCTTAAGCTTTGCCATTTTTTCCATCGACGTGTCGGCGCGTACATTGTTGTCGGCCTCTAATCCTTTGAAAGGCACAACCTGATCCTTGTAGAAGCCTTCTTTCCAGGCCTTGGCGGCGTTCAACTGACTTTGCAGCGCAAGTTCATCTTGGTCTTGGCGAGCAATGCCCCATTCTTTGACCATCAATTCGCAAGACTCGCCCATGCTTAAGCCCGTGCGCGGTTCAACCACGCCGGGAGTCTGTGGCTTCAAATCGGCAATTCGTAATTTTGCGAATTGGCCCATGCGGCCCATAAACGTTTTTTCTCGGGCAGCGGCTAGCATGGTGTGTGCGAACTTTCGACCAAACACCACGGGCAGGTCGCTGTTGGTGTCGACGCCTCCCGCGATTCCCGCATCAATTTGCCCCAGGCGAACTTTATTGGCCACTGCGAAAGCGGCCTGCAAGGAAGTGCCGCAGGCTTGGGACAAATCGTACGCGGGAGTGTAAGCCGAAAGTCCAGATCCCAGCGCGCATTCGCGGGCGAAATTCCAGTCGGACGAATGTTTGATCACGGAACCAAGAACGACTTCGCCAAGAACCTGGCCGTTCAAATTGCAACTCTCGACCAACGAGCGAAGAGCCGTGGTCATCAATTCTTGAGGAGGAACGCCCATGTAGTTAGAAAATGACCGGGCAAATGGGATGCGTTTACCTGCGACGATAGCGACTTTGCGTAGTTCCAAGGCGGACCTCCTGGTGCGATGGGTTAGTGTGTCGCATTCGGGGGGCTGCGGCAACCTATGACTCGTCCCCTTGCTATTTCCCTGAGCCCTCTTAAGCTTAAGATATATGAAAAATGCCGATGACTTTTTAAAGCAAAAGCACCTCTTCCAGCTTGGTTCCTTGCCCACGGAAACGCCACATCCCAAAACGGTGAATCTCTCCGATCTCGCTAAGAACGACATCGAACGTGGTTTGGCCGTGATGCGGGAAATCGACCTCGAAGCGCTAAGAAAAATCCTCAGTCTAAAAGACTCTTTGAAGTCTATTTTTGAATCTGTAACCAACACGTTAGATGGCGGAGATCGAATATTTTTGGTTGGCTGCGGAGCAACGGGTCGCCTTTCCCTCTCACTCGAATATCTTTGGCGCCGGAAGCATCCCCAAAGCGAGCAGGTGATTTCGTTGATGGCGGGTGGAGACGTGGCCCTCGTTCATTCACTGGAAGGTTTCGAGGATTTTCCTGAATACGGCGCGCGCCACTTAAAGCAATTGGGTTTCTCGAAAAGCGATCTCTTAATCGCCACCACCGAAGGCGGCGAAACGCCTTACGTGATCGGCGCGGCGGAGGAAGCCGCGCACATGAGTTCGCGCGAACCGCTTTTTCTTTACTGCAATCCTGCACAAATTTTGAAAGATAGGGTTGAGCGATCCCGGAAGATTTTGACCAACCCCAAAATCAAAAATTTCTGTTTAGACACGGGACCTATGGCACTGACGGGAAGTACGCGCATGCAGGCTTCGACAGTTTTGATGTTGGCGGTTGGCCTGGCTCTGGAATACGGGCGGGATCATGATCGCGCATTTCAGGATTTGTCGGCATGGG
>JBEIHA010000381.1:0-3062 GCA_040381635.1 Pseudobdellovibrionaceae bacterium | reverse complement strand
ATGCGGGCATTTCACTGGGCAAGACGCCTGCCAGATAGGTTTCAAGTCCAAGGCTCGCCACCGCGTCGAGGCCCGACTTCGGATTGGGAATCAGTTCTAAATCGTGGGGTACTGGTTCAATCCCTAACCTCAACATCTGTCCACGGACAGTTATGTTGGGCGAATCAAAGCGGCTTTCTGTTTTGTTCTGCCACTTCACCACCCATGTCCCGTTTTTCGTACGCGAGATGCGCGCCTTTGACATTGCGGGATCGGGCAAAGCCACCGCTACGACGTTTCCCGGTGGAGCGATCCTTAATCCGAAACCAGAAACCTCGATGATCCCCTTCGCCCTTTGCACACGCACGCGGATCTCTGCCGCGGGTGCAGCCGAGGCCTGACCCGAGATCACGATCGTTGTGAGAAGGGCGAGCGTCAGTTTCACTTGTTGTCCGTAAAGGCCTTAAGCAAATCGATGGGCAACGGAAAGACGATGGTCTTGGTGCCTTCGCCCGAAATTTCGTTCAGCGCTTGCAAGTAAGCGAGCTGCATCGCGCCGGGCGAAAGTGCCAAAACGTCGGCGGCTTCGCGAAGCTTCTGAGCCCGTTGAAATTCACCTTCGGCTCCGATGACTTTCGCACGACGCTCGCGCTCGGCTTCGGCCTGTCTGGCCATCGCGGACTGCATTTCTTTCGGAAGATCGATGTTCTTCACTTCGACCGTTGAAATCTTAATGCCCCAAGCGACTGTGGCTTTATCCAAAATCTCTTGTAGCGAGTGATTGATCTTGTCCCGTTGAGCCAGCAATTCGTCCATCGTGTACTGACCAAGAACACTTCTTAAGGTCGTCTGCGCCAATTGCGAAGTCGCGAAGTAGTAATCAACGACTCGGGTAACAGCGCCTTCGGGATCGACGACACGAAAGTAAATAACCGCATTCACTTTCAGTGAAATGTTATCTTGCGTGATCACATCTTGCGACGGCACGTCCATCGTGACTGTGCGGGTATCGATGCGCACCAGCTTTTCCAGAAATGGAACCAAGATAATAAGACCGGGCCCGCGCACGCCGACATTGCGTCCTAGCCTTAGGACCACGCCGCGCTCCCATTCATTAAGAATCTTGACCGCGGAAAAAAGGATCGAGAGACCAAAGATGACAAATACAAATGACGGACCGATAAATTCCATGGATGCTCCTTAAGTTTTTGTGATCGTTACAAATAAGACGAGATCTTTGTGACCGGTGACCATAACTTTATCGTTGATTTGAACGGGCGCGGTGGCTTTGAACTTCCACAGTTCTCCGCGCAGCTCGATCGTTCCTTCTAACGGGTTTTCTAGACGAACCACTTGCGCTTCGAGATCCATAAGATCTTCGAAGCCGCCCATTTTCTTAACGGCCCTGGTTTTTAACATCAAGTAACTCACGCCAATGAAAACGCCTGCGGACATGATGACGACGGGCGCGATCAACGTCAGCGGAAGTCGGTAGCCAAAAGACTTCACGGGATCAAACAGAAAGATGCTGCCTAAAACAAATGCCGTGATTCCCCCGACGCCAAGTATTCCGAATGAGGGGACGAAGATTTCGGCAATCAAAAGTGCAATGCCCAACAGGATCAGCGCCAGTCCACCGTACTCAACGTCAAGTTTGTCGAGGGCGACCATCGCGATGATTAAGCCCAGTGCGCCCAGAACTCCGGCGACCATGGTGCCCGGATGAGTGATTTCAAAATAAAGCAGCGCTAAGCTTCCCAGCAGGAGCATGTAAGCAAACTGCGGATCCGTGAGCAGCGAAACCACTTTGTGGCGGGTGTCGTGCGCGAAGTCGCTTAAGGGTCCGGTTCTGACGGCTTCCATTTTGGAATCCGTCATTTTGACTTGGCGGCCTTCGGCAAACTTCAAGAATTCAGCTAAAGTTGGACCCACGAAGTCGATCGCCTTAAGCTTTAGCGCATCTTCGGCGGTGACGGCCTTGGCCTCTAAAATAATGTCTTGGCCGAATTTATCGCTGCGTCCGCGAAGACGAGTCAAACTCTCAAGCCAGCTGCGCGTGTCGTTCAAAATTTTCTGACGAAGATCTTTGGGCAGATCACCCTGCATCGTGACGGGTGTCGCCGCCCCTAGATTCGTACCGTGCAGACCGCCGTTGACGTGGCAGGCTTGTAAAATGATCGCGCCAGCGCTTCCCGCGTGACCGCCGCTCGGTGAAATTAAGCAGAGGTAGGGTCTGGGCGAATTCAAAATCATCTCGACGATGAAACGAGTGCTTTGCAAGCTGCCGCCTGGAGTGTTGACCAGAAGTAAGATCGACGCGCATTTTTCCTGCTCTGCCCGACTTTCAACGCGCTTGAGCAGATCGACAGTGCCGGGACCAATCACGTCGGTGATTGAAACTTGCTTGGTGCACGCGGCAGGGGGTTTCTCTTGAGCTTTTTCGGCTGACTTTTCCGGATTCGCCAGCGCGAAGACCATAGGTAAACTTAAGAAAAGGAAAATCATTTTCATTTACGTTCCTTCACGAACTGCTGCAGCAGGTTCCAGGTTTCTTTTTTTCGAACCACGACTTCGGCGTTCGCACCCGTCATCGAAGACACCGGCGGCAAGACCAGCCACTGCCCCTCCGCGAATACGTGTTTGCCGGTGGGATAGTTGGCGAACGCCAACACTTGATTCGACGTGTGCTCGCTCGGGCATTCGGCTAGGGAAATCTCCTTCACTTCAATATGCGTGTATGGCCCCAGTTGAATGCTGCCAAGGATTTTAGCCAACAAAGTCCGTTCGTCGGCCGAGAGTGGATAGGTCAACACGAGGAGTGGGTGGTGCTCTATAGGTTGGTGCGTGGGGTTCTCGGGTTGGGACTCTGCTAGCCCATCGACCGCAAGAATCATTCCGGCCGAATTCAGTCCGAGGACCTCTTCTAAATACTGCCGCTGGTCGGTGGTCAACATACCGGACCAATGTAGGGGGACCGGCTTCCGTAGGCATTGAGAAAAATCACCTTGTGCGATGCGTAATGTCTCAAGTTGAGACGAAGTCCTCCCGAGAAGGATTAGGAGCGGCTAGGACGGCTGCCCTAT
>JBEIHA010000380.1:0-3063 GCA_040381635.1 Pseudobdellovibrionaceae bacterium | reverse complement strand
TCAACAGACTTATTTTCCGTTTGTGGTCAATATTCAGAACTTGCGCAAGGTGGGCGATGAAGGTGTTTTTCGCCATGGCGCCAATTTCGCCAAGGGTACGATGAACGAAGAGGCTCTCTTCCATTTTGTGAAGTTCATCGAGACCGTAAGTGCGTCACTGAAAAGTGATCAGGGCGACATTATGGTCTCCAGCCTCGCGCGTTGAGCGGGGTCGTCAGCTTAGAAAATCGTATACTTCAATAAAAATCTAAGTTCGAATAAGCCTTGAAGAGAGCACACCCGCTCTCAGTAGAGGTTCAAATATGTCACTCCCTGGCCGCTTAGCAAAAAAAGTTGTGGTCGACACGAACGTCATTCTCTTCGACGCCCTCGCCATAAATAAGTTTAAAAATTCCGATATCTATATTCCTTTTTCCGTCATCGAAGAGATCGACCGCTTCAAGCGCGATCTCGGGGAAAACGGCCGCAACGCCCGTCACTTCTCACGCTTCGTGGACGTGTTGCGTGGCAAAGGTTCTCTCGCCACGGGTGTCGAGATTGAGACCTCGAAATCCTACGTTTTCGTGATTTCAGATTTTGCGTTCAAGGGCTTGCCGCCTGAAATGAATTTGAGCATTCCCGATCACCGGATTTTGGCGACCGCGTTTTCTTTGATGAAGCAAGACCCGTCCTTTGTGGTTGAACTTGTCACTAAAGGCATCAATCTGCGTATCAAGGCCGATGTTTTTGGCATCGACGCCACGGATTACGACCCCGAAAACACCCATCTCGACGAGATGTATTCGGGAATGAAGGAAATCGAAATTGATCCGGCCCAGATCGACGGCTTCTACAAAGACCGTGGTTTAGAACTGAATGCCGAAGAATACAAAATGTTCGCCAATCAATATTTGGTGATGAAAGACAAATCGAACCCGAATCATTCAGCTTTAGGCCGCTACGACGGAAAACTAAAAAAGATCGTGCCGCTGATTAGCCCGACCGAAAGCTTGTGGGGAATTCACCCCCGCAATATGGAGCAAAGCTTCGCTTTCGACGCGCTTTTGAACGACGAAATGCTTTTTGTATCGTTGGTCGGTAAGGCCGGTACTGGAAAGACCCTACTGGCTTTGGCCGCGGGCCTACACAAAACTCTAGACGAAGGCCGCTTCCAGCGCTTGCTGGTCTCGCGTCCGATTTTTCCGATGGGTCGTGATATCGGTTATCTTCCCGGTGACGTCGAACAGAAGTTAAATCCTTGGATGCAGCCGATCTTCGATAACGTTGAATTTTTGCTGGGTGCCGACAAAAAGGCCGCTGGCCGGGCGCAAGAACTGATCAATCAAGGGATGCTGAACATCGAACCGCTGACCTACATCCGCGGACGCTCGATTCCCAATCAGTACTTGATCGTAGATGAATCGCAGAACTTAACTCCGCACGAAATCAAAACGATTGTCACGCGCGCGGGACAAGGAACAAAAGTGGTTCTGACGGGGGATTCCTTCCAGATCGACAATCCATACATCGATGCTTCGAATTCCGGGCTGACCTATTCGGTCGAACGTTTCAAGGGCCAATTTATCTCGGCCCACGTCACGATGACGAAGGGCGAGCGTTCAGAACTGGCTGAGTTAGCCGCTAATATTCTTTAGGCGCGCCGTACCCTACGAACGGCGTTTTCGAGGATTTTTTTCAATTGCGGGTGTGCCTCGAACACGTGAATGAAGATTAACCCGCATCTTCTAAATTGAGATTTTTGATGTCGTAGATTTTTTTGCCCTTCGCTTCGCCCATCTCCTTCAATTCGAATTGCAATTGCGAATCAAAGCGTGGATCGAAGTCCTCTTGGCCTTTTCGTTCAGCACCGTTGGTACATGTAACAAAAACTTTGTACGCGCCCTTGCCGCTGGGCTCAATCACGGGCTTCCCGCATTTTCTAGTTCCCTGCACCCGTCGTTTTGCTTCCTCGACCCCACAACGTACAAATTGATTCTTGGCGATGGCTTGATTGATGTCCGTGAGGTCCGGAGCGCCGGCCTTGCTGGCCGTTTGGGCGGTAGAACTTGTTTACGCCACTTGTTCAGCTTGCAATTGTGGCGCGGATATCAATATGAAGCCGACGATCATGAGATGCTTGTTCAAATTTTACTCCTTTTGTTGATGAGAATTATTCTATCTCTATCGGTGTCTCGGTGTCTCGGTGTCAATCTGGCCAAAAGCCGGGCTGTATCGGTCAATCCCGAACGGACAGATTTAACATCCAACTTGAGGGACACCATGATTCTCGGTCCTACTTGACAGTTGTTCATTAGGGAGCGGGACGACCGCGGCGTTTGGAAGGCGAATGTTCTTTAAAAGACTATCGAATCGCGCCCATGCCCATCGACTGACCGGTGGAGCGTCCACGCAGCGCCGTTACGTATGAAGCTGGTGATCTGCGAGGTTGATTACCGAGGGGCGGTGGGTTTGCACGGAATGGTGAGTGCGCCAATACAGTGAGAAAATTTCGCGTCATAATTTTTATTCTTGACGCATTTTTGGCCACTCAGATTGCTCAGGCCTAAACGTTTATTGAATTCATCTACCCCGCCACGAATGATTTTTAAAAACTGCAGGGTGAAGCTACTGGCGACTCAGAGTTCACTGCAATTCTAGTTTTCTAAAAACATTCTTAATAAAAAATAGGTCGAAAAAATGGATTTTAAGAGTTCGTGTTAGCTTCGGCGCATGCGACAAATGAACTTGTTCATCGAAAAAATTAAAAATGAATTCGGCGGAAGTTTGCTGCATGGAAAGCGAAAGACTCGACGTCCGCTGAGCACGAAAATGCCACATCATTTGGTGCTGAAGGCGACGAACTCGCTGGTACTACTCAAGCACAAAAGTGAAGTTGAACATTGCCTTCGGACCTTCGCCGCCAGGTTGGGCATAAAGATTTACGACTGTGCGGTGCATGCCGATCATATTCATTTGTCGTTAGGGATTCCAAGTCGCGAGGCCTATGTTCGTTGGATTCGTGCGGTGACTTCCGTGCTGGTGCAAAAGTTCAAAAATCTGAAATGGAAACTACGTCCTTACACT
>JBEIHA010000379.1:0-3075 GCA_040381635.1 Pseudobdellovibrionaceae bacterium | reverse complement strand
CTGGTCGTCGATCAGATAAAGGGTTCTGTCGCTCATGGCGGCGAAAACTTTTTGCATGCGATCTAAGCGCACGTCCGCCAGCACAATGTGCGTGACCGTACCGTACTCGTCTTTAGCAAGGGGAAATCCAATCGTCAGCAAAGGTGCTCCGCCGTCAATCGATGAGTTGCGGATTTCGATATGGCCGTCCTTACCGTTGAACAGAGTTTCACTGCGCACGATCTTGCGATTCATTTGAGCGGCACGCAGGGATTCGATGAACGACTTATCCAGCTTATACTGTTGCAGATAAGCTTCGTTAACGATCCTCATGGGCGTGCTTTGCGAATGGCGCGACACGACGTCGACGGCCACAAAATCTTTGTCGCGTCCAAAAGTGAGATCCAAAGACTTGGCCTTTTCTTCCGGTGAGCTTGAATCTTTCATCAGGAGTGAAGCCACGATCTTGGCTTTGTCCACGTACGACAACAACACGCCCTCCACTTCGGTGGCGCGCGCACGTGACTGGTCGCGGCTGGATTGTTCCTCCCGCTCGATGGAAATTTCTTCGAAACGCGATGCGCTTGTTTGCGCAATCAATCCGGCCGTCATGGCCAACACCGTGACCGTGAAAAAAATCAGCTTTACCGCGATAGGAATACGAAATCGATTTTTCATACCTTACTCCTCGGAATTCCGAGTGATTCAGATAACTTGTTTTTGTCTGTTAAGGCTTTGGTCGAGGCTTTGGCACGGCCACTTGAGTTTGACCAGACCGACTTCGCCGTACACAATGATAAGTGCCTATGAATTGGAAGCTTTTTGCTATCTTTATGATCTTGGTCAGTGTCGGCGGGGCGGGTTATTACTACAACTCGCACCTCACCAAAGACGGGACCCAAGGCTTCCTTCGCGAAGTCACGGCCAAAGACCTGCTCCAGCATATCGAAGAGCAGAAAAGTCCACTCGTGCTCGTCAACTTCTGGGCCTCGTGGTGCGAACCCTGCAAAGTTGAATTCCCCCACATTATGGAAGTTCGCTCGAAGTACCTGGACAGGGGGTTAAGGGTGGTTTTGGTTTCAATCGACGACACCGAGGACCGCCTGGCCGCTGAGACCTTCTTGCGCGCGCAAAGAGTCGACTTCCCCTCGTTCTACAAGGGGAAGACCCCGTTGAAATTTGTGACTGAAGTTTATCCCCGTTGGACGGGCGCGGTGCCCACCACTCTCCTGATCGGCGCCGACCAAAAAATCGTCGATGCCTGGGAGGGTGACACATCCTTAAAGGAGTTTGAGGCGCGCGTGGAACGCCATCTCAAAGGCTCATGAGCAAAGTAAAAAAGACCCCCACAAAACGACAGAAAACTCCGCAACTGCGCCAACGGCGCTACAGCACGGCCCTTATTTGGGCGCCGCTGGTGCAAAATTCTTATGTGCTTTCGAGATTTTGGGCCTGGTGCAGCCGAATTCAGCTGTCTCCGACGGTCGATATTCCGGTCCCGCGCTTCTTGAGCTACCGCGATCCTTGAAGGCTGTGAATTTTTAAGTATTTCTATTGGCTTAAACCATGACCCGGGCTATACCGATTCATTCCGGAGGCCACATGGCAAAGAAAAAAGGCAAAGTACGTATCATCACGTTGGAGTGCACTGAAGCACGTAAAGAAGGCAAATCTCCTTCACGCTACACAACGAAAAAGAATTTCCAAACGCACCCTGAGCGTCTTGAGAAGAAAAAATATAGCCCGTCGTTGCGCAAGCACACGCTCCACAAAGAAATCAAGTAAATAGTCCCACCGGATCCTTGGACGCTCTCCAACAGACACCGATGGGACTTTGTTTTTTAACCATGTCCCCATTACAGGACCAATCTCTTGAGATCCAATCCCGGGACAAGCTCTTGCAACCTCTCGCGGGGATTTTCTAATTTCACTTGAAGACGAAGTTTTTGAACTTCTTCTTCCTGAACCCACTTTTCAGGCTGTTGGGCCAAGGGTTCCTCCTTCTTTTTGGGCCATAAGGCCAATGCACGCTTGCGCATGACTTTCTCCTTTTGGGCATAGCAATGCCCGTTCACCAGATTCCGGAATGGAAAATGGAAATTAAATCCCAAAGAACTTAGAGTTCAGGGACAAAAACAAATCGAATTTAGTGCTGAGTGTTCTTTTAGAGTCCGAAGGGACGGCGGCCGATGGAGGTCACTGTGCACTTGTCAGACTTAAGATTTGAAATTTTCATTGGCATGAGTAACCCCCTTTCGTACAGGTTTACTAAGGCTACAGTGAACGCGTGTCTTTTTCAATGCCTTTCTGCGTGTTTTCATTGACGCCCCTTCGCTAAGGTCGGCACAACAGTCTTCATGCGCGCCATTTGGGACAAGATCGGCATTTCCGCTTCAGTATTGTGCTTGCTCCATTGCTTGTTTACTCCGGTGATCGTTCTGTTCCTTCCATTTCTGGGCGAGAACATTTCGCATCAATGGTTCCACCGAATCGTTTTTGCCGTAGTCCTACCCGTCGCCGTCTGGGCGATTTACAACGGCTACCAGATCCATAAGAAAAAACGCGTGGTGTATCTAGGCGCAGTTGGAATTGCGTTTTTGTTGGGGGCGATGACGGTCGAACACGCAGATTTACGAATGGAGTACGGCCTAATGATCGTGGCCGGACTGGCTTTGGCCAGCGCTCATTTTGTTAACCTGCGCGCCTGCCGTTTGGATCATCGCTGATCTCAAGTTCCGCGAAAACAGCAGCGTGGTCACTCATTCGGCGCCACGGAACTCCCGCCAAAACTTGATAATCATGAATTTGAAAACGCCGGATATAGACCCGGTCCAAGGCCAAAAGCGGCCGCCAACAGGGAAAAGTCTTGGCGTGCGTGCCGGTAAAGATCACTCCGCTTTCAGTCATACCCAATTCATCTGCCAAGGGGTCCGAGGCTTTCCTCTGCCAATCGTTGAAGTCGCCCGCCACAATCAATGGGGATTCCCCAGGCACTTTCGCGCGCACTCTTTCGATCAAACTTTGCATCTGCCGGCGTCGCCCGCGTTCGAGCAAATCCAAATGCAAGCACACCAAGTGCAAATCCTTGCCGTCGAT
>JBEIHA010000378.1:0-3104 GCA_040381635.1 Pseudobdellovibrionaceae bacterium | reverse complement strand
GCCTAAAAACCAACAGCCTAAAAACCAGCAAAAAATCTTGATTCGGCAATGGTAATAAAGTAGTTTAACTGAATGAAACAACTCGAGTTTAAAAAAGTAAATGGATGGGGCGGTAAGCGTAAAAAGGCCGGAAGAAAAAATAGAACTTCCACGGTCAATCATATGAAGCGCGAAAAAATAGAAGCGAAATTCCCAATCCACATCACAATTAAATTGAAGAAAGGCGTTGTCTCTCTACGTGGACCAAAGATGGTTGCCGCGTTTAAATCGAGTTTACAGAAAGCGAAGAAGCGGGGACTCAAAGTGATTCACTTCGCAGTCGAATCCAATCACGCGCACCTGTTCGCTGAATCCGGCGACAATCGCGACTTAAGATCCGGCATGGCCAGCTTCGGTTCAAGTTTTGGAAAATCGGTCAGACGCTTGAGTGGTGGAAAAGGTTCGGTGTTCAACGGTCGTTATCATCTTCAGGTATTAAAATCTCCACGCCAGACGAAGAATGCGATGGCGTATGTGCTGTTGAATCACTCGAAACATCAGGGCGCAAAGCCTTATGCTGACGATAAATCTTCAGCTCCGTTCTTTGGCGATTGGCGAGCTTTGCTTGGTGAACGATACCGCGTGGACCAGCCACGACCGCGACCAGAATTTTTGGCCGAGCCTAGTTCGTGGTTGGCGAGGGATGGCTGGCGCCAAGGGTGATTCCGCAAAGGGTGATTCTGCTAAGGGTGATTCCGACCACCACCCTTTGTCTCTAAGCTTGGTTTCCCAAGAACCTTAAAAAGGCAGAACGTCTATTTTGTCCGTCTGAAAATCAATTGTCCGCCCGCGCCCCGGATTTCACGCGAGGCGCTAGCGCATGGGTCAAAGTCGGCTCGGACCAATCCGTAACTTCGAATACCTATGCAGCCTTGGCCAATTCGATGGGTTCTTCAACTGGCGTCACTTCCACCACCAGCTTTCCAATCTGTACGGCAATTTTTTCGCGCACTTCAGCGACCGCCGTTGGCGTCGGGTTCTTTGTCTCGAGTTTGCGGAAAACTTCGTACATCCGAACTTTCTGCTTAGGATTGAGTGTCGATTCGAACAAAGCTCGATCGGGTTTGGGCGTGTTGAACAATGCGATGGCCCACTCCTCGACGCGGAAACGCGGCAAAATTTCAACACATTGTTCTTTGGTCAGGTCGTAGAATAAGTAGAAGGGGGGGCGAACTTCACGCAGGGTTGATTTTGGTCCGGCGGCTAAGTAGACCTCTTTTTCCACTTGGATGGGGGCGATGCGAACGTATTGCAGAACCGCTTTCTCGGCTTGATAGTTCTGAAGAACGTCCACCTTTCTTAACGGCAAGATAGAGATTGCTTTTTGAGCGTACTTTTGAATTTGTGTTTCATTCAACGGTTTTGGCTGAAAAGCAGGGTCAAGAATCTGTCCCCAGTTTCCGGGATACATGGTTCTGGCCCAGCGTACGCCATCGCCCTTGGGCAGATGTGCCATGATGGTCATGGCTTCGGCTTGTGGACTTCCGGAAAAGAACTTGTCGGCGAGGGTGTCTAATCTCCAAACCAAAACCAGTAGATTTTCCCAGGCGGACTCTTTTTCATTGCGTTGAATGCGTAAACATTTTTGCATGTTTTCAAGCGTCAGATTGCCCACATCAGTTGGTTCGGTCATAGCTTCAAGCCACGGTGCCGAGCGCGAGAGTGAGAACAGCTTCATGCGAAGATCGTGAGGCATCTCGGCGATAAACGCACCAAATTCACCCGGGTTTCTTTGTGCGAAGGCTTCAAAAATAAGCATGTCTTCCATACGCGGAAAATCGGTATGAGCGCTTAGCAGTTTGATTCCGGTGGCCACGTGCTCGCGAAACCTGAGAGAGTCGAGCATCTTCACATCGGAGGTTCCACCAAATCCGCCGCCACCGCCGCCGCCGCTCATAGATACACCCGATCCGTTAAGATCTGATGCGGTGATGGTGATGTTTCCGCCACTGCCACCCTGATCGCCGGCAGCCTTGTTTCCTGAGGACTCTTTCAGAGCCTTTGCCAACCGACTGGATGCTGAGAAAACGGTACCGAACAATCCAGCCAAAAGGATCGCTAAAAACATCCCGACGACCAGAATATTGTAAATAGTGAGTCGGCTACTTTCACCGCTAGGGGCGGCCAGCCAGGTGCGTTTACGGATTTCAATATTGTCGCGGGCCTCGATCATGCCCAAGCTAGAGATCAAGCTGGATTTAATTTCCGTTAGCTCGTCTTCACTTAAGTCGGCCGGGACCGTTAACACCAAATTAATTTTTTGCACGCGCCCCAGGAGCGCGATGGCGGGAATAGAAGGATCGTCCCATTCATCAAAGCGTTCTTCATCAAGCATATCATAATAGGGCAGATTTTCTTTCGCATCATCCTTTTTAGGCCGATGTAAAGGGTCGATCGATACGGTGACGATAAAGGGGCGACCGGGAAAACGTGCTCTTAGAAAGTCTAGACCTTCTTTGTTGAGCATCTTTTCTACTTCCAGCACCCTTGGGTGCTTGGCGGGCGCATTGTTGACCTGCGCTGAGGACGGCTGCACCATCAAAAGCCCAATCAAACACAGGAATAGGTTTACGAAGTGCTTCATGATTTTCCCCCTTGCTCGATGACAAGAATCACGCGTCTCGCGAGATCATTATGTACGGACGGTGTCCGCTTCGATGCTGGTAATCGCTCGATTTCTTCTTTCGTCACAATCAGTTCGCCAAACCCACCCGTGCGAATGCGATTGATCGGGATGCCGTTAGTCTGCAATTCCCTTAGCGTCGATATTGATCGAAGCGCTGATAATTCAACGTTGTCGCGAAAGCGATGGTTATCGCGTTTTACTTTTCGCGGATCTGCGAAAGCACGAATTCCCACGTAAAAATGGCCGGCGTAAGGCATAAAAAGCTTGGTGAAGGCCGCAAGATTATTTCTGCCCTCGCGGGTAAGTTCGACTTGTGCGGAATTAAAAAACGAGATCCCGGGAAATTCGATCAAGATTTTATCGCCCATGTCATAAACGATGCCCTTAAATTCCTTGGGGAATTTGATTTCGCGAATATTGGGGTCATCGCCGGGAAGAT
>JBEIHA010000377.1:0-3108 GCA_040381635.1 Pseudobdellovibrionaceae bacterium | reverse complement strand
TGACGATCGATCCCGCACATCGCTTGGCACAGGCCTTGGGACTTCCCGCAAAGTCGGGTGGAGCGGTGAAGGTGCCGGGAATCCCCAATTTATCGGCCGAGATGATCGATCCGCGCATGGAATTCGACCACTTTGTGTTGGGTGCCGTCGACAATAAAATCGCGAAAGGTCTGTTCGCCAATCGGCTGTATCAGCAGCTCGTCGGAAACTTGAACGGCAGCCAAGAGTTCACGTCGCTGGTGAAACTGATGAGCGTCGCTAAGTCCGAAAAATTTGATCTGATCATTCTGGACACTCCGCCCACGCAAAATGCGGTGGATTTTTTAAAGGCGCCCGAGCGTATTTATGCCCTATTTCAGGATTCGGTCATCGGTTGGTTCGCCAACCCGAGCGGCAATGAAAGCTGGGTCAAGCGCACCTTTCACCGCGGAACCCGACTGGTCACCTCGGCTCTTGAAAAAGTCACGGGCAGCGTTTTTATCGCCGAGCTCAAGGATTTTTTCAGTCATATTTCTTTCTTAAAAGAAAAGATCGCGCAAGTTTCGCAAGAGACCTCGGCCCTGATTCACGACGACAAAACCGGTTTTTTATTGGTGACCGGCTTTGACGAAGCGAAGCTTAAAGAAGCGCTCGAGTTCCAGCAAGACCTAGAAAACGAAAAATTATTTCTGCGCGGCGTGTTCGTGAACCGCTGGTTCCCCGAATGGGCGACCGGCGAAAACCTGTGGCCTAGGGAATGGGACCAAGATCCGGACTTCCAACAATTAAAGATTTTTTATGAGCGTTTCTCTTTCTTCTTCGCTAAAAGACAAGAAGCGTTTGAGAAATTTTCGGGTCAGATCGGAAAATCCGTCCCGGTGGTCAAACTGCCGGACTTTAAGAACAACGTTCAAGGTCTGGAAGATTTAAAAGTCGTAGCGCAAACGATCGCTGAAAAATGGAGGACCTTGTCATGATGCGGGGTTTGATTCTTTTGATTTCGCTTTCGCTCTTCGCGGGTTGCGCGGGCACACCTAATGAACAGCTTATCGCCGATGAAACACCACCGCCCCCGCAGCTACCGGTTTTTGAACAAGGCGTTCGGGCACTTGAGCGCGAGCAGTACGCCGATGCGGCCCGCATCTTCGATCGACTGCTTGTTGCGAAACCCGCCACCGAACACGATCTAGTGACCACCTTCAATTCTGCTTCGGCCTACGAAGGCTTAGGGAATTGTGCCAAGGCCGTTGATCGCTATCGCGAAGTCGCGCGCGGATCGGCGGGCAAATTCCAGCGCCTCGAAAGTCTGGCCTATTTTCGCTTGAGCTTGATGTATGAATGCTTGGGTCAAGACGTCAAGGCCATCACGGCGCTGCTCGACGCCCGCAAGCGCGGACGCGAACTTCCCTTCGCGACCCGGCACGCCGAGATCCCCGCCCGGCTGGCGGCGGCCTACGCACGGATCGGCAATCGCAAAAAAGCTTTGGAATATTTCGCGCTCGCCAACAAAGGCCTTAAGAAAATCGTCACCGAAGAGACGGGGAAAAAGCAGCAAGATATTCTCGGGCAATCGCTCTTTTTGATGGGCCAATTGAATCCGGGCCAGCGCCGTGCCGAAGGCGACCCGAAGGCTTATCTGCAAGGGCTCAGCATGCAGCAGCCGCATCTTTTGCAAGCGGTGGAGTTACGGCACGCCACTTGGTCACGCAAAGCCGCGACCGACTTGGACGTGGCTTACGATAATATTTGGAAGTTTAAGTTTACGAATCCTGAAGCACAGAATGATTACTACGTTCAAGCGATTCAGGTGGTGCGCGAGCTTAAACGCTTAAAGATGCCAAACGAAGATGCCGAGGTCGCCGCTATTTTCGCCAAGGCCGATGCCACCGAGAGCCGTCTGAATATCGAGATCTCCAAAGTGGTGGAAGGCAATAGATTAACCCCAGAAGCTGAAAAGCGTGAAGGCTTGCGACGGGAAGGGCGTTTGGTCTCACCGAAAGTGCCCGCGCCGAAGCCAACTAAGAAACGCTATGAATGAGTTTTGGGCAGGACTACTGGTTTGGATCAATGGTTGGAAATACATCTTCCGCCATCGCTCGCTGATGGCGGTGGCCGCGATTCCTTTTCTGATTTCCGCTATTGCGGCGGGGATTTCGATTTGGTTGATCACCATCTACTATCCCTTGCTGATGAATTCGTTGGTGATGAGCTGGCTCGGCGGAATTCAAAGCACTTGGCTTGCACTTTTAATTAAGCCTTTGATTTGGATTGGTGGCTTCGTCGTCACGCTGGTGATTCTTTACGCCGTTTACGTTTTGCACGCCATCGTGGCCCAACCGTTTTATTCCTTGCTGGCTGAAAAAACTTTGAAGATTTCGGGCCGCGCGGTACCTCATAATTTGTCGCTTGCCGCGATGTTAAAGACCAGCTTGATAAAGGGTCTGATCTTTCTTTGCGTCGGAGTTCTGCTCTTCGTTTGTTCGTTTATTCCGGGGCTCAATGTGTTGGCGATCGGGGGGACTTTGATGCTTGTCGCCTTTGACTGTCTGGACTATGCGCTCGAGGCCCAAGGTTTACGCTTGCGCCGGCGCTTCGCCTACGTGCGCACAAACAAAACCCAGTGGTTCGGTATTGCGACCGGGCTTGGTTTAACCTTACTCTTGCCGGGCCTGACGCTGTTGGTGATTCCGGGCGCCGTAGTCGGTTCCGCCCTGATTTTGAATCTTTCTGAGAATTGACTTTAGCAGGGCGCAGACCTAGGCTTTCGGCAAATGAATCACCAGCTTTTGCACCGTAAAATCATCGATAATTACGAACAGATTCAAGACTGGTTCCGGGCCAAAGGTAAGGGACTTCCTTTTCCGATTTACTCCAGCTTTGATATTCGCGATGCCGGTTTTAAAATCGGTCCGGTCGACGCGAACATTTTCCCCGCGGGCTTCAACAATGTTTGTGCGATTGATCGGGAAAACAGCGTCGATATCTCGCGTGAATTTTTGGATAGTCATTATTCAAAAGACACCAAAAAAATACTTTTGCTGACCGAAGAGCACACTCAAAATCCTTACTACTGGGACAACGTGCTAGCGTTGCAAACCATGTTCGAAGGGGCTGGGCGCGAAGTGCGCT
>JBEIHA010000376.1:0-3110 GCA_040381635.1 Pseudobdellovibrionaceae bacterium | reverse complement strand
GGATCGAGTGGCGTTGGTAAATCCACCTTAACGAATCGCTTGCTCGGCACCGAAGAGCTCGACACGGGCGGAATACGCTTAGACGACGACAAGGGCCGCCACACCACGACGTCGCGTTCCATGTGGAGGACGAAGGGTGGCGGGTGGATTATCGACACGCCCGGTATGCGCGAGATTCAGTTGCTGGACAATGACGACGGTTTGGCGCGAACGTTCGAGAACGTCGAGGCCTTGTTCCCACTGTGCAAATTTGGCAACTGTCAGCACAACAAAGAGCCCGGTTGTGCGGTGAAAAGTGCGCTCGGTGACGGTTCACTCGGCCAGGAGCGATGGGAGAGCTACAAAAAGCTTCAGCTCGAAGTGGAATCTCAGCAGCGCAAGGCCCCCAGAAAGCGCCATTAGCCTGCTTATGACTTTGAAAAGACGGGGCGCTCATGTATCATCCTGGCCATGGCGATCGTCTCAAAAATCACGGGCACGGGTTCTTATTTGCCCGAACGCGTACTGACCAATCAAGACCTCGAAAGAATGGTAGAGACCTCGGACGCATGGATTCGTGAACGCACGGGAATCGCACGCCGCCACGTCGCCGCGCCCGAGGAGAAAACCACGGACTTAGCGTTGCGCGCCTCGCGCCAAGCCATGGAAAGAGCAGGGCTTGGTCCGGAAGATGTCGATGGGATTATTTTTGCCACCGTAACTCCGGATCAAGTTATGCCTAGCTCCGCGTGCACGTTGCAGGCGAAGTTAGGCTGCGGCCCGGTGATGGCGTTTGATCTTTCGGCCGCGTGTTCAGGTTTTGTTTATTCGTTGAATATGGCCGACTCCTTGATTCGCTCTGGCCAAATGAAAAACATCTTGGTGGTTGGTGCTGAATCTCTTTCGCGTATCGTGAATTGGAAAGATCGTGAAACTTGCATTCTCTTTGGTGATGGCGCGGGGGCTGCGGTCCTTAGCGCCGCCGAGGCTTCGAACAAGGGATCTTCGCAGTTCTATTCTTTCTCGATGCGTGCGAATGGGAATCTGGGTCATCTACTTTCGCTAGATACTGGGCGGCCCGCCGATCAATTGAGCGAGGTCTCCGAAGTGGTGAAATTGCCCTACGTTAAAATGCGAGGGCGCGAAATCTTTAAGTCGGCAGTTCGCGCGATGGTGGATAGTTGCGAAGCAGTGTTAAAGGCCAACGATATGACCGCCGAAGAAGTCGATTGGATTATTCCGCACCAAGCGAATATTCGCATCATTCAAGCGGTGGGCGAACATTTGAAAGTGGATTCAAAAAAAGTCATCGTGAATATTGAAAACACGGGAAACACGTCTTCGGCGACGATACCGGTCGCTTTCGATCAGGCGGTCGGTGATGGCCGCATTCAGCGCGGCCATACCGTTTTGTTTACGGCTTTCGGCGGTGGGCTTACTTACGGAGCGACGCTCTTCCGTTACTAGACCAAATTATGGACCAAGTTTACCGCGCTAGACGTTAGTCTTTCCTCGACCTCATTGAGTATTGAAAAGACTAGAGGATTTTCCGATACGTCTTTGTCTGACCAGGAGTGCCATTGCGTTCGTTGTTGCCACTGATTTTACTAACCGCCCTTTCTTTGTACGCGCTGTTTAGCTTTGCGGGCGATGACACGCCTGATGCTCTCGGCTGTGTGGTGGACGAAATCACTTCAAACTATCGCTGCGAGACCGGTCCACTCGCGGGCCGTGAATTTATGTCAGCCGAGGAAGCACGGGCGACGCTCGAAGCCGACGCCGAGAAAAAGGCCAAGGACAAAGAGGATGAAGCCTTCGCCGCAACGTACACGGTTCCATTGAAGTTGATGTCCTGGAATTTTAATTCGATCGGCACCAAGCGTTTCGAATATGACCGTATCGCGCAGATCTTGAGCGAAGCCGACTTTATCGTGATGCAAGAGGTTGAATTTAGCGCGAATGGTGAAACATCTTTAACCGTAATTGCCGATATTTTGAGTCGACGGTTGAATCAGCGGATCTGCAAAGGCTGGTTTAAGAATTCCGTCGGTGGACGCGCTCGGCATGCTTTTTTGTGGAAAGATAAAGTCATCAGCTACGTCGAAAAGAACGGATCGATCGCCGACCGGTGTCCCGACGCGCCCGTGGTGATTCGCATTGATGGAAGCAAAATTGATCCCAACGAGCCCTACATGGCGACCTTTTTTCTGAAAACACGCCGCCAGATGTTCAATGCGGTCAGTATTCAGCTCGGAAAAAAGCCAAAGAAGGCCGCTAAAGAAATCACCGCGGTGTTTGCCAAGCTTAGTCAGTTGCCGTGGCCTGCCGTCGTGGCCGGGAATTTTAAAGTTGGCGCGGGCGACAAGGCCTTCACAGAATCCAAGCGTTTAAATTTTAAACCTGTGATGGCAAGGTCGGGCGGCGCGACCTCGAACGTCTGGACTAAAAATTTAAATATCGTGCACGCCGAGGCTGTTGATTTGCATGAAAGATTTAGTGATCTGAAGCCTGTTGAAGTGGATCAAACCATCTCGGATTTTCCGCCGATTTTGGCGGAGATTTCTTTCTCCGCTGAAGAAGCCGATGCTTTGCGGATGCAACTTGTGAAACGCAGCGCCCGGGGGACGAAGACGGCGGCTAAAGGTAAGTTGAAGTCAGCGCCGGCAAAGCCTATGCCCGCGCCGCTTCCCGTGCACGATGATCTTGAAAAAGAAGCGGCTGATTAAGCGCATCGCCCGGTTTATCTATACGAGAGATTCTTTCGACCGGCACGCATCTTCGCCCAAGGAGTCCTCGGCACATTCGTTGCTGTTATAGCTATAGAGTTCCTAAAAATCGAGCGTACGAGATTATAAATGGTTCCTGTAAATACTGCGGTCCTTAATAGATTGGGCGTTCGTGAAATTATTGCGGCCTGGGTGTTCGCGTTCAGTGCGCCGGCTCAGGCTTCGCTCTCCCCGGATTGGCGTGATATCGGCACGGTCGAGACCCTGAACGCGGTAGGATCTTTAGCCTGGCCGCAAAAGTACCTGCCTTTGAAATTTGAGGGAATGCCAAGCCCCTATTACTTTACCGTGAACCCCGAAATGAAAACCCTGTTGATCAGTCGCGAATTCATCGCTGAGCACGAT
>JBEIHA010000375.1:0-3113 GCA_040381635.1 Pseudobdellovibrionaceae bacterium | reverse complement strand
GTCGGCGCTTGGTTCACGCTGGATTTATAGAACACATTGCCTTTGCCGCCGAGCCCGCCGTCTAGAAAATCGAACTCTTGGACTTCCGACAGATCGTAGAGCACGCGACCGTCTTGATCTTTCACTAAAGTTCCCGGGGGAACCGCGATGATCAGATCATCGCCCGCTTTGCCAGACGACATTTGTTTGCCGCCTTGCTCGCCGTCCGCGGCTTTGTAGGATTTTTGAAAACGTAAATCGAGGAGCGAATGCAAGCGCGGATCAACGCGCAGAATGATGCTGCCGCCCCGGCCGCCGTCACCGCCATCGGGACCACCGCGCGGGACCTGAGCCTCACGACGAAAGCTCACCGAGCCCGGGCCGCCGTTGCCCGAAGCCACTGAGATTCTTACTTCGTCGATAAACTTCATAGGATCCTCAGATCAATCAGGTCGTTGGCATGGAGCCCGCAAAATTAAAGGGTCGCAAACGTGCGACCCGAAATACTAAGGGTCCCAAGCCTGGGACCCGCCATATCAAAAGCCCAACCGAGTCGGCTGGGCTTCGTGATTCAACTATTAGAAAAATCTACGCGATCCTTAGGCAGCCTTAGTTTTTGAAGGCTTTTTCGCCTCGCGGGGATACACGCTGATTTTAAATTTATCGCGGTTCAAGCGTTCGAACTTCACTTGGCCTTCGATTAACGAAAAGATCGTGAAATCGCGACCGAGCTTTACGTTACGACCGACGTCGAACTTGGTTCCACGCTGGCGAACGATGATCGTACCAGGTCGAACGGTTTCGCCGCCGAAGCGCTTAACGCCCAAGCGTTTACTCTGTGAGTCCCGGCCGTTCTTTGTACTGCCTGCTGCTTTTTTTGATGCCATCTTATCCTCTACTTCGTCTTCTTCTTGGCGGTTTTCTTGGCGGTCTTTTTGGCGGCTGTTTTGGTCGCCGGTTTTTTTGCTGCTTTAGCCTTAGTCCCGGCGGCTTTTTTAGCGGCGGGCTTAGCATTCGCGGCTGCGGGCGCAAGGTTCATCATCGTGGTCGTGTATTTCTTCTGACCCGTGGCGACTTTTCTGTGCACAACGCCTTCGCTGCCGCTTTTTTGGGCTGCGCGCTTCGCTTGCTTCCAGCCTTCGCGGACTTCGGCAAGCTTAGCGATCTTCGCGGCCTTTTTCTTCGGATCGTAGACGTGGGCTTTGCCTTCGGCCTTGGTGACCGTGCCTTCGGGGCTAGTGATCGAAACAACAAAAAGTTCGGTGTAGGGCTGACGATGTCCGCCCATGCGGCGATAACCTTGACGACGCTTTTTCTTGAAAACGACGAGCTTCGGTCCGCGCTCTTGATTCGTTACGACAACGGTCACGAGGGCTTTGCCTAGATCGCCACCGACGAAAGTTTTTTCGCCGCCGACCATCAAAAGGTCTTTCATTTCTAACTGGGCGCCGAGTTCGGCTTCCATTTTCTCAACTCTTAAAACGTCGCCGGGCTTGACTGTGTATTGCTTACCGCCGGCCTTAATGATCGCGTACATATAACTTCCTTTAGGAGAAGCGTTTCGATGGAATAGGATGAATTGCCAGCTGAGCCCCGCCCTGTCAAGGAATCCGGGCGCTTAACTCGAACTGTTCGATGTGATAGCCGGGCTCCACTTTAAAGACGACCGGGTGCTGGATTTTGATCTCCACGGCCTCCAAAGCCTCTTGTTCTTCTTCGTAAATCCAGTCGGCCACCGCCGAATGGCAATGGACGATGGCACCGGCCGTTGACTTTTGGCGCAACATTTCACGCTCTAGCGCCAGGAAAATCTCTTGTGCTATCGTGGACTTACGCTTGATGTAGCCTTTGCCTTCGCAGTACGTGCAGGGCTCGCAAAGCGACGAAACCAGGGACGGGCGGATGCGCTTGCGGGTCATTTCGACCAGGCCCAGCTCGGACATATTCACGACGGTGGTTTTGGCCAGGTCGTTGGCCAACTCGAGTTTCAGCTGGTTCATGACCCTTTCGCGGTGGACGGGATTTTCCATGTCGATAAAGTCGATGATTATGATGCCCCCGCAGTTTCGAATGCGCAGCTGGTGGGTGATTTCTTTGACGGCTTCGAGGTTGGTTTTGAGGATGGTGTCTTCCAAGTCCTTTTTGCCCACGAAGCGGCCGGTGTTGATATCGATGACCACCAAGGCTTCGGCTTCATCGATGACGATGTAGCCACCGCTTTTCAGCCAAACCTTGCGGTCGAGTGAACGCGAGATCTCGAGATCCAAATCGTATAAGTCGAATAGCGGCTGGGGCCCCTGGTGCAGGACGACGGATTTCCCGTGCTTGGGCATAAACTGGTTGATGAACTGCAGAACTTTTTTGTGCACCTTTTGATCGTCGACCAGCACGCGCGTGACCTTTTCGTTGAGTAAATCGCGCAAAGCACGAAGTTCGACGTCGATCTCGGGATGCACCAGGCCCGGGGTTTTGCGCTTGTCGTAGTTTTTTTCGATCTCGTTCCAAAGACGATTTAAATAATCCAGATCGGCCGACAGGTTTTCAGCGGTGGCGCCCTCGCAAGCGGTGCGGATGATCACCCCGCCCTTTGGTTTAAGGCTTTCGACGATTTTCTTTAAACGTTCGCGTTCGGTTTCGCTTTCGATACGCCGGGAAATGCCGAGGTGCTGAACCGTGGGCATAAACACCACGTGGCGCCCGGCCAGCGAAATGTGGGTCGTGATCCGAGCCCCCTTGGTACCGAGAGGATCTTTCGCCACCTGCACCATCAGCACCTGCCCTTCGTGCAGCAGATCTTGAATGGCCGCGTGGGTCGAAGCCGCACGCGGGTTTTCTTCTTCGGTGTGCTCCTCAGACCCGCGCTCTTCTTCCTCCATGAAAAAGGGGGCGGCGCCGTCTAGGTCGGAGCGCACATCGGCCACATACAAAAAGGCCGCCCGGTCCAGGCCGATGTCCACGAACGCGGCCTGCATTCCGGGAAGCACGCGAACGACCCGACCCTTATAGATCGACCCGACCAATGTCGGGGATCCACCGCGCTCGATCTTCAAATCATTGAGGATTCCGTCTTCGACGTAAGCGACGCGGGTAAGGTTGGGCCGAACGGTGATTAAAATTTCAGCAGACATGGACCG
>JBEIHA010000374.1:0-3114 GCA_040381635.1 Pseudobdellovibrionaceae bacterium | reverse complement strand
CGCGGTGTCGCCAAGAATTGTTTTGCCCGTCGTAATCAATTTGCCAATGCCCAAGAATTTCTGAACCCTGGGGTCGAGAAGAATCGCAAACTGTATAAAAATCCATGTCTCGTTTCAGCCAATCCTGGATCAACCAATTCATCGCGGGCAATGTGTCGGCCACTCGGCCAAGATGACTCAGAAATGGATCCGACGGATCCAAAACCTGGAACACGCCTCGACCGCCCGATCCATAATCGGCCTTCACCGCTACCGGAAATGTTGAGCTTTTCAACTCTCGGTTCAGATCCGTCGTCGCCACCACCCGAGTGCTGGGAAAGGGAAATCCTAGTTCCTCAGCCCAGGTCACCAAAAGACTTTTGGCATTGTGCGCGGCAAACCAGTCCGAACCCAATCCGCCTGGATTTAATTTTTCTTCCAGAGGACCTTCGCCCGCGACGATCACATCGTCAAATCGTTTGGCCTCGTTTTTGAGCTGATCTTCATTCTCAAAAACGAACAGATCGGGACGTCGCCCCCAGCGCTTCTGAAAAAAAGTGGCGTATCCTGGGTCCCAAGAATTGCGCACGGCCACCGTATCCTTAGGAGCCGCTAAGTACACGCCCAGCTCAAACATCGCCCGCAAAATATTTTCGTGATGAACCCCGCGCACGGGAAATATCAAATCGAGAGTTCGATTCTTATCCCACGCGCGATCCAGCGTGAGATCCAAGTAAACTAATTTTACGCTTTTATCAGATGGCAAAGGCATCGCTACGAAAGCCTTTCGTTTGCTCGAGGATGTCTTGGCGCGAAACGCGGCCCGAAAAATAGATGGCGAAGGTCCGGCGCAAGAAGATGGCGGGTTTATGCGCTTCGCTTTCAAAGGGCGGGTCGCGGTAAAAAATCATATCGTAGTTTTCGTCTGCGGCCATAGCCGCAGCGGCTGATAAAAAAGCCTGCCATTGGGCCGGGGTGTCGGCACGCAAAGAGCCCAGAGAAAGTGATTTCAATTCGTGCCGTTGCCGGTCACGAAAGCGCTTCACGCGGGTCAAGTCCGCAATCAAGGCCGAAGCACCTGTTGTTTCGAAAAAACGTACCGCACCCGCGCCCAAGTTCAAATTCGCTAAATCCGAATCCGTCCAGATGCGGGCCAAGGGATGGTCGTCCAAATTGAGACGCGACAAGACCGCCGCACGGTTGGCCGTTGAGGTGACTTCGGTGACCTTAAGCGAAGTGGACGCTTTGTTTGCGGTGGCAGGACGTAATGATAGGGCGCAGCCGCGGCTCCAACCGATGAATTCCATCTGAAAACCGACCGAGCTCAGTAAACGCACTAACCGTTGCAATGAATAGGGACTGTGTTCAATTCCGTAAAGAAAGGGCTCTTTGCAATTCGCCTTCAACCAATCCGTCAAACTTCGAATGATCTTAACGAAGTCAGCGCCTGCCTTGTGATTCTGGGCGACGTAAAAGTCGTTGGCCCAAAAAACTTCTTTCGCCCAAGCTGGCGCCCGCACTGGGGCTGCGGTAAAACCGCCAATCGATTCTCCGGGCGAACCGAAAAATAGTCGAAAGCGCTGGGGGCATAGAAGATCATAGAGAGCAAAAAAATCAGGATGACGGTCTTCGATAAATTTCGCGTCGTGATAGGCGCCAGAGGTTTCAATCAGCGAGCAGAAACTTTTCCCTTCCGTGGCCAGCGCTTCGCGCACGCGATTCTTCATAGCTTCATCGTACTTGGTCTGGACTTGTATGCAATTAAAATAGCCCCTATCCTGGGGCCTACCATGAGCCATTCACCGCGCATTGAACCCATACACATCGGGCGGAGCCTGACCGGGCCGATTCTATCTTGGGCCACCATTGCCGTCGCCATATTCATGGTGTTTTATTTTTCTTTATATCTCTATCCGCTGGCCGTCTTAGTCATTGCCAACCGGCAGCTGGCGTTAGTGCTTTATGGTCACGAAGGAATTCACGGAACCTTACTGCCGAACAAAAAGCTCAACGATTGGTGCGCGCGCTATATTTTACTATTTCCGCACTGGGTTTCTTTAAGTCGCTACCGGATGAAACACTTTATGCATCATCGCTTCGTCGGCACCAAGCTTGACGCCGACTTGGGTCTTTATGCAGGCTATCCCTATGACCGTCCAACTTGGATAAGACTCGCCGCGCACTGGGCCTCGGGAAAAATGGCCTGGGACTTTATGGATTACTACACCGATCTTCCGCGCTTGCTCAAGCGTGAACCCTGTTTGCAAAAACCAGGTTCTGTTTTCGGCGCCACCGACTGGCCAGCCTTCGTTATTTTTCAAGCCGTGGTATTAAGTAGCGTGATCTACTTAGATGTATGGCGCGAATATCTTTTGTTCTGGACCGTTCCTTCGTTGATTTTTCTTCCCTACAATTACTTTATCGGCGGACTTCAACACGGAGTGATCGTGCACGATGAATCCGAAAGTCTGCGCAGTCGCACGATACCAGGCCCCAAATGGCTGATGGAGATTCTGCTACCTGCGGATATTAATTTTCACGCCGTCCATCATCTTTATCCGCAGATCCCTCACTATCATCTTCGCCGCGTGGATGCCGAGCTATACGCCGCCGGTGGGCCATCTACCATTCGCGAATCCTATTCCCACACGCTGCGCACCCTGTGGAAGGGTGAATGAAAATCGTCACTCCCGAACAGATCGAAGCGCACTGGCTTCGTATCGAGAAAAAGACCGTAACGTGGTTCGCTCAATCGGGATTGAGTCTATGGATGGGCATCGCTTTGGCGATGGCTCTTAGTTTTTCCTGCTACAAGTTCGCTTATATCTGGAGTCTTTTTTTTCGGCCCGCCGGACACCTTGATGTGTACCGACTGACCTCGACTTTCTTTCCGTTCTTGATTTTGTTCGCGCTCATTCCCCTGGTGGTCGGACGGCTTCCCTGGATCGTGACCGCCGGTATCACCGCCCTTATTTGGGTGGTCGGCCTTTTGAGCCGGCACTTTGAATTCGCGGATTCAAAATTTTTGTTTGCGTCGATGCCGCTGCTGATGTTCTTTGCGACCGCCCTTTGGTTCGCGCGCAGGCAGGGTATGAACAAGTTTGTAACTCTCACCCTTTGGCTTTTGGTCTTTTT
>JBEIHA010000373.1:0-3123 GCA_040381635.1 Pseudobdellovibrionaceae bacterium | reverse complement strand
GTGAAATCGACATAGCCCAGGCCTCTGCACGCACCGAAGCGCGAAGCGCAAGTGAGCGTTCACGCGAACAGCGCGCCGAGAGGCGCGCCAACATTAGCAAAACTGAAATTGGGGAGGCGTAAGCCGACCAGACAGACCGAGAAGTTTTGGTGCCCCGGGCCAGACTTGAACTGGCACGACAGTATGACCCGTCCCAGGATTTTAAGTCCTGTGCGTCTACCAGTTTCGCCACCGGGGCAAAGCTCTTTGGTCGTGGCGTAAAAAGTGACTTTGATACGTCCATCTGTCAATCTCTTTAGTTCGATGAAAACTGCGGAAAACCCTTTGAAACAAGCTTCCTCCCTGGTCACCCAACTGATCGCCCGTCAGTGGCGAGCGCTGGGCTTGATCTTGGTGGTGGGTTGCCTAATAAGCTTGCAGTTGGAGGACGCAATTCGTGGAGTCAGCATGGGGAGCGACAGCTCACGCTGGTTGCTGCAGCTCTCCATGGGCCTTTGGGATCTTTTTGAAGGTGTCTGCGTGTTCTTGATCTTAAGCTGGGGAATTCCCGATGTGCGCCAGCTTAAGGCCGCAAATCTAGAACAGCATCCGTTCAGTGAACCTTACCTGAATGCTTTTTTTGCCGAGTACTTGAGAATGCTGGCGACCATACTGATGTTCGGACTTTTGCTGATCATCCCCGGCATGATCGCCTACTGCTTTTTGATTTTTGTGCCCTACATCGCACTTTTTTCTAAACCTTACCGGCAAGACAAGGTGGCGGCGCTGGATTACTCCTACCGCCTCGCGAAGCGCTTTATTTGGCGAATTGCGGGTGTGTTTGCGTTATCGGCGGCATTGCAGTTGGGTTTTGAATTCCTGCCGCACTTGTATGTCGAGCTTTATGTTTGGCCAGCAAGGGTCACCTTTATGGCGTTAAGCCTCTTGATCGGTATTTGGACTTATAGTTTCATGTTTGTGACCTTTGAACGTGCGGTGACGGAGGATAAAGATGGATTTGACGTTTAACGCTTCGGGGATTTCACAAAGGGGCCGTGGACTGACTTTTGATGACGTCTTAATCGTACCCAGCAAATCCGCCGTGCGTTCGCGCAAAGATCCGAATTTATCCACCCGGCTTACGAAGAATCTTAACATCGGCATGCCTTTTATTTCCGCCAACATGGACACCGTCACCGAAAGTTCGATGGCCATAGCGATGGGCAACATGGGCGGAGTCGGCATTCTTCACCGCTTTATGACTATCGAACAGCAGATCCAGGAAGTTCACCTTGTGCGCGCGGCAGGATTGAAAATCATCGGTGCTTCAATCGGCGTGAACGCAGAAGGCCTCATCAGAGCCGAAGCTTTGGTGAAAGAAGGCGTTAATTTATTAACCATCGACATCGCTCACGGACATTCGGTGGCGATGGTCGAAATGCTACAAAAGTTGCGCGATAAGTTTCAAGACAAAGTCGATCTGATCGCCGGCAACGTCGCAACCCCCGAAGCTACCGAAGAGTTGATCCGCGCCGGTGCAGACGCGATCAAGGTCGGCATTGGACCGGGCTCGATGTGCACGACCCGAATCATCACCGGCGCGGGCGTTCCGCAACTGACGGCCGTCGCCTGGTGCGCTGAGGCCGCGCGCAGCCATAAAGTGCCGGTCATTGCTGATGGTGGATTGAAATCTTCGGGCGATGTGGTCAAAGCATTAGCTGCCGGGGCGGAAACCGTGATGCTGGGTTCGCTGCTTGCGGGCTGCCTGGAAACTCCCGGTGAAATTCACGGCGGCAAGAAGCATTACCGCGGAATGGCTTCGCGCTCGGCACAAGTGTCGTGGCGCGGGGGCTTGCCCGAAGGCATGGCACCCGAGGGCGAGGCCACTTCAGTGCCG
Source organism: Pseudobdellovibrionaceae bacterium (assembly GCA_040381635.1). GTDB lineage: Bacteria > Bdellovibrionota > Bdellovibrionia > Bdellovibrionales > UBA1609 > JALHOQ01. The sequence continues at coordinate 1,247 of JBEIHA010000373.1, read as the reverse complement.
GTCAAAGGGAGCGCTAAAGACGTAATCATGGAATTGGCCGGAGGCTTACGCTCGGGCATGAGCTACATCAACGCGGAAAACTTGAACGAGATTCTAGAAAAAGCGCGCTTTATGGAAATGTCGGCGAACGGTTTTCGAGAATCCGTCGCGCACGGAATGAAGTGATATGGCTGCGATCGGCGTCTTTGACTCCGGCGTCGGTGGTCTTACGGTTTTGCGCGAGCTTAAAGCCCGCTGGCCGAACGAGAACTACATCTACCTGGCCGACACCGCTCGCCTCCCCTACGGCAATAAGTCTTTGCACACGGTTCACAATTACGTCGAACAGTGCCTGAAGTTTTTCAAAAACTACGACTTGAAAGCCGTCGTCGTGGCGTGCAACACGGCCTCAGCCGCCATCATCGAACAACCGATCAAAAGTGAATTGCCGGTGTTTAACGTGATCGAACCAGGCGCGCGCAAAGCTTTGGAAACTTCGGTCACCGGCCGCATCGGCGTGTTGGCCACACGCGCGACGGTTTTTGCCGAAGCCTATCCGCACGCGATCCGCCGCCTTAGACCAGATGGTGTCGAAGTTTTTCAACAAGCCTGCCCACTCTGGGTCCCGTTGGTGGAGGAAGGCTGGATCGATGATCCGGTGACCAACATCATCGTCTACCGTTACATCAGTTCGATTTTAAAAAACAATGTCGACACGTTGATTCTAGGCTGCACCCACTACCCGGTCTTACGCGCATCGATCGCGAAGGCCGCTGGGAATTCCATTCAACTCGTGGACTCGGCGTTAGGATTGACCGAGGACTTGGCCAATCGGATCGAAATGACCGAAGGCCCCGGCCCTGGGAAGGTAAAAATTCTGGCGACGGATTTTTCCCCGCGCCTTGAAGAGACTGCGCGATTACTTTTGCGGGGAACACCGTTTGATTCGATCGAGCCGGTGGATCTTTAGAGCTGGGCATCGCCGAAGGCGTTCTTTGCGCCCCTTGCCTTCTTTAGTTGAAATTCTTTTCGAAAATGGCAAGGGGTCTTGGGATGCGGGCTCGGCTCTCGAAAACTCTGTTTAAACAGAGTTCCACCCGCGGGGCGTAAAAACGGACTTCACCACCGTGAACTCGAAACAGCCCTCGCGGCCGAGTTCGCGTCCGAGTCCTGAATCTTTGACTCCGCCAAACGGAGCGCTAGCGTCTGACTTAATGAAATCATTGATGCACACCATTCCGCAGTCCATCTGGGTGCGCGCCAGTTCT
>JBEIHA010000372.1:0-3134 GCA_040381635.1 Pseudobdellovibrionaceae bacterium | reverse complement strand
TACCTGAACGCTTTGGTGTATTTGGGCTACAAAGACCTTCTGAAACAAAAAGAAAATCTGATAGAACTCCTTTCTCTCGAAAGGTAAAGTGCTCTCATGAATCCATTGATTTCCCCGCAGCTCTTCCTTAATCGCGAGATAGGTTGGCTTAAATTCAACAAGCGTGTTCTTTTTCAAGCCAAGGACGAACGTAACCCGCTTTTGGAACGGCTTCGCTTCCTTAATATTTTTCATTCGAATTTGGATGAGTTTTTCATGAAGCGCATCGGAGGCTTGCAGCGCCAGTTCTACGCCCGTGTCAGCACCCACTCTCCGGACGGGCTCACTCCCGAAGATCAGTTAAAAATGTTGCGCCCGCGGGTGCTCGAGCTGAACGAAGACATCCGCTTGCTACTCAAAGACGAGCTCCTACCTAAACTTAAAAGCAACAATATCTTCTTGGTCGAATGGCCAGACCTTACCGAATCCGAGCGCGAATGGGCGAAAACTTTTTTTCGCGACCGAATTTTCAGCGTTCTTACGCCGATGGCGGTGGATCCCGGACACCCCTTCCCGTTGATCTCCAATCTTTCCACTTCACTCGCGATCTCTTTGCAAGTGCCGGGTGAAGACGACATGCTATTCGCGCGCATCAAAATCCCGAATGTGTTCCCCGCGTGGATTAGAATTCCAAATACGGATCCCGGACTCGAAAGATTTATCAGCGTGCTCGACATTGTGCGCGGTCACTTGGATCAATTGTTTCCTCGCATGCAGATTCAAAACGTCATGGCCTTCCGGCTAACTCGAAACGCCGACATCGAAAGCGATACTGAAGGCGTTGAAGATCTGCTTGAACTGATCGAAGAAGAAGTGAAGCAGCGTAAATTTGCCGAAGTCGTGCGCCTAGAGCACGGCCCTAGTCCCGACCCCTGGCTTCTTGATTTCCTAACGACCGAATTGGACATCAGCCCGGAAGATGTTTACGAATATCCCGTGGATCTCGACTACAAAGATCTTTCGGCGATCGTAGCCTTAAATCTGCCGCAGCTGAAATTTCGTCCCTGGAATCCAATGACGATGCCGCAACTTGCCGACGAGTCCGCGAATATGTTCAGCATCATTCGGGGCAATGACTTACTTGTGCATTTGCCCTACGAGAGCTTTTCGACCAGTGTCGAACGCTTTATTGTCACCGCGGCGGATGATCCGGCCGTGGTCGCGATCAAGATGACTCTTTACCGAACCAACGAAGAAAGTCCTATAGTGCACGCGCTGATTCGCGCTGCCGAAAAAGGTAAGCAGGTCGTCTGCCTGATCGAACTCAAAGCGCGCTTTGACGAAGAACGAAATATCTTTTGGGCCCAAGCCATGGAAAAGGCTGGCGTTCACGTGGTGTACGGCATCGTGGGTTTAAAAACACATGCCAAACTCGCGCTGGTGGTGCGTAAAGACCGCGAAGACTTTCGCTCGTTTGCACACATCGGCACTGGTAATTACCATTCACAGACTGCGAAACTCTACACGGATTTGGGCCTGTTCACGTCACGGCCCGAAATCACCAACGACGTCGTTGAAATCTTCCATTACTTGACCGGTCGCTCTCTTAAGACGGATTATTCTCAATTGCTTGTCGCCCCGATCAACATGAAAGCCCGCTTCATCGATATGATCCGCATAGAGGCCGAAAACAGTAAGGCCGGGAAGCCCAGCGGAATTGTCGCGAAGTGCAATAGCCTTGAAGAAAAAGCGGTCATCGAAGCCTTGTACGAAGCCAGCCAAGCCGGCGTGAAGATTGACTTAATCATACGCGGGTTTTCTTGCCTGCGCCCCGGGGTACCGGGTTTAAGCGAAAACATCAGCGTGGTCTCGGTCATCGGCCAGTTTCTAGAGCATTCACGTGTCTTTTACTTTCGCAATGGCGGAGCTACCGAGCTCGACGGGAAATTCTATATCGGTTCGGCGGACTGGATGACACGCAACCTACACGGCCGCGTCGAAGTCGCCGCCCCCATAGAAGACAAATTGGCCCGCGAAAAAATCTGGGAAGGTCTACAGACCTTGCTCAAAGACCGCAGGCAAGCCTGGGACATGAACAGCGAGGGCTCGTACAAGTTGCGCACGCCCTCCAACGCGGGAGAAGAAGTTCCCGCGCAAGAGCTTTTGGCCGAACGAACTCGCCTAAAAGCTCTTTCGTTCAAAATGGAAGAACTTAAGAATTGACGACGAAGAAGAAGCGCCGACACAATCATAAGATGGAACCAAAACCGAGCTTGAGATTTGCCTCCATCGACATTGGTTCTAATGCCATAAGGCTCTTCGTGGGACAGCATTCCGGAAGCGGCCGGGTCACGATACTCGAAGACCAACGCGCCAGCGTACGTTTAGGAAAAGACGCGTTCTCGACAGGCTATATCCGTCCCAACACACTGAATGATTTGGAGCGCGCGCTCAATCACTTCCGCCTGGTGTGCGAATCGCTGAAAGTGACCCGAATCCGCGCCGTGGGCACCAGCGCCCTGCGCGATTCGACAAACTCCCGTCGCGTGATTGGTTTATTGAAAAGACGCACCGGCATCGACGTCAAACTCATTAACGGACAGCTTGAGGCCAGCCTCCTTCACAAAGCGGTGTCCCATGCGGTGGATATCTCCGGCAAAAACTCGTTGTTGATTGATATGGGCGGCGGCAGTCTGGAAGTGGTGATGAGCCGCAACGGCAAATTGATCACCAAGCAAAGCCTGCCTCTCGGCACTGTGCGTTTGCTTTCGAAAGTCAGTCGTAAGCATCAGTACGAAGACATCGCCCAGTGGGTAAGAACGCCGCTTTACCGACTGCGTTTGCAATTGCTGGGACAACAGCAAAATCTCGTGCAGTTGATGATCGGTACGGGTGGCAACCTGCGCGCCCTCGGCAAACTTTGTTTTCGATTGGGCTTGAGTCGTTCGCGCAATCGCTTTCACCGCGCCCATCTGGAAACCCTGTCGCAGCGGCTCTTCGCGCTCAATCTTCAGGACCGAAAAAGACGTTTCCAACTGCGCAATGACCGCGCCGACGTCATCCTACCCGCTGCCGTCGTCACTCTCGAGATGATGAGAATTTTCGAGATCGACGAAATCGTCGTCCCGAACGTGGGCCTAAAGAATGGCTTGTTC
>JBEIHA010000371.1:0-3136 GCA_040381635.1 Pseudobdellovibrionaceae bacterium | reverse complement strand
CCGGCGTTGAACGGTATCTCCATGGAAATTCAAGAGGGCGAGATGGTCGCCATTCAGGGGCCGTCGGGATCCGGCAAGTCGACTTTACTTTATTTGCTAGGCTGTATGCTGAAGCCCGACGCGGGCATGATCCGTGTTTTGGGTCACGACATTAGCCAATTAAGCGAAGTTCAGCTCGCTTATTTTCGCAATCGCAAGCTCGGCTTTGTTTTTCAACAATTTCACCTGCTGCCTGGCACAGACATCCTCAACAATATTTTATTGCCGGCCCATTACCCGCTTGAAGACGGAGCAGGGGGCGCTAATGAATTGAAGGTCAGAGCTCGTCAGTTGGCCGAACAGTTAGGCTTAAAAGAGCGGCTCGACCACAAACCCCAAGAACTCTCGGGCGGGCAGCAGCAGCGCGTAGCGATCGCGCGCGCTTTGATTCGCGATGCACCCGTGATCTTGGCGGACGAGCCGACCGGAAATCTGGATTCAAACACTTCGCAAGAAATTTTAAAACTGCTTCGGGACCTAAACCAACAAGGCAAAACGGTGGTGATCATTACCCACGACCCGGAAGTCGCCGAAGCTTGCGATCGCACGATCTGGATTCGCGATGGCAAAGTGGTCGATCAAGACGAAGGCTCAGCGATCAAGCCCGCCGCGGACCGCGCTATGAAAATTCCGAATTTTTCGCCGCTCGGTCTAATGACTTTACTACGCGAAAGCATGCCCCGCGCTTGGGAAAATTTGCGCCGCAATCGATTGCGCAGTTTGCTGACGATGTTAGGGGTGGTCGTCGGGGTAGCGTCGATACTTTCGATGCTGACCTTAGGCACCTTCACTAAAGAGAAAATTCTAGCTTCGTACGCGACACTAGGCGTGAATACCTTGATGTTCTACGCTGATCCGAATTATTTGATGAAGGCGGTGGATCGCCCGCCGAATACGTTTAATGCACTGGACTTAGAACGCGACGTTCGGCCCCTGCAAAAGATTTTTCCTGAATTTAAATCCATTTCTCCGTGGTTCACCAGTCACCGGCATTCGGCCATCTACGCCGGCCGCAGCGTAAATGAAGAAGTCAGCGTGCTCGGTGTCAACGAACATGGTCTTCCGATCACTCGGCGCGAGTTGGCGGTGGGATCGGGGATATTGCCCTACCACGTCGAAAACAAAAGTTCGGTTTGTGTGATCGGTTTTCAATTGGCCGAAAAACTTTTTCTTCGACAGAGGCCGCTCGGCGAAGTGATTCAGGTGGCCGTCGATGAATTGACGTTCAGCTGTACGATCGTTGGCGTCAGTAAACCGGTTTTTTCGCGCGCCAGTTGGGGTAAGCCTGATCTACAAGTGATCGTCCCTTACACTTATTTTTTGACTTTGCCGTTGTACAATCACTACCGGCAATTGCGCGACATTGTACTGGAAGTGGACGGCACCGGCGATGTCGAACAAGCGGGAAAAAATCTTCAGGCCTTCTTCACTAAGCGTTACGGAAAGTCGGGGAACTTTCGCGCCAGCTCAGACAGCGTGCTGGTCGCACAGATGCGACGCTTTCTTGATCTTTTTACGATGCTCTTGGTTTCGATCGCGGCCTTAAGCTTAATCGTAGGCGGCATGGGCATCACCAATATGATGTTGGTGTCCGTGAACGAACGCTTGCGGGAAATCGGCTTACGTAAGGCCCTTGGGGCGAGTCATTCGGCGATCCGGCAGTTATTCTTTGCCGAGGCTCTGTTTCTGTGTGCCCTGGCGGGACTCTTCGGCATCGTGGTGGGTTTTATCGGCTACGAGCTTTTGATTTATTTGGGTTCGAAGTTAATCCCCGACCTAGAATTCCAATGGGTCGTCAACCCGTTGGCTCTGAGTATATCGTTCGTGGCCATCGTGATTACCGGTGTATTGAGCGGTCTGGGCCCGGCGGTGCGCGCCGAACGCTTGCAAGTCATTGAAGCTCTGCGCAGCGAGTGATAGCGTAAGTCTTTAAGTGAATTTAACACGGAGGAATTTATGCGTTTTGTACTAGCTGCGTTGTTGTTGACCGGATTTTCCGCTTTCGCTGAAACAAAAACCTGCGCCGTCAGTGGTATGCATTGCAAAGGCTGCCAAGAAATGGTCGAGGGCAAAGTGTGTGACGAAACCAAGTATTCGACTTGCACGATAAAGATTATCGACGCCAAAAAGAAAATCGGTGAAGTCCTTTTAGTCACTAAGGACAGTTCAGCAAAAGTGGATGAAAAAGCTTTGAGCGCCGTGATTAAAGATTCCGGCTACGAATTGAAAGAATGCAAAACTAAAAAAGGCGCTTAAGATTTTAGACCCCTCTTCAATGCCGGCGAGAGTGCCGGCATTGGTGGAATCTTGTTTGCGATCATGGTTCGTTTTCGCTCGAAGCTCGGGCTCAGTCGAACGTCTTTTTGATTGATCACGCCCGCGCTCAGCATGGCTGTGTACAACAAAGCTAATAAGCCCAGTGCGAGCATCGCGGTTTCGGTTAAATCACGCCACGATTGGATCATGGGTCTCAGCCTGGTGGCGGCGCTGGTTCCAGCGTTGAAATTGGCGCCCGATTTGATTCACTAGTCGGCGATTCACATCCTTTAAAAAACGACCGCGACTGATGGCGAAGAACTCGCCCGCCGACGACATGATCCTTAAGGTCGCGGTAATGGCCCCTTTATCAACGCTGTAGACGGCGTTTATGACCGAGCCTTTCGGTGCACGGTTCAGGATCTGGGTCAGCTTGGCGTCGAGGTATTCCTTGGTGAAGGTCGAGGGATGGAAGTTTTGATACTGGATCGAAAGCTGGTTCATCTATTTCCTCCTTAGATCTGTCCTGCCTTTAAGGTTACGCGAGCCCCATTAAAACCTAATGAAAAGTCGATGAATTGATTTTTTAAATCCCAGGATTGGGATGCCGATATGGATATAGATGTTTCAGCTTGCGCTCTTCATCATTTTTAGTGGCCTAGCCTTTGGTCAGCTCGAGCCTGAGATGACTTCAACTTTGAAGCCCGGGTCTAGTGTTTATAGTCGACCTGAATTCGCGGCGAATCCTTCGGAAACTCTGTCTTCCATGCCATGGAATTACTGGAAAGAACGCTGTCAACGACGGCAAAGTCAACCGCCGTTGAGTGGCCGTCTGCTTGGG
>JBEIHA010000370.1:0-3138 GCA_040381635.1 Pseudobdellovibrionaceae bacterium | reverse complement strand
TATCATACAAGCCGGTTTGCGACCATTTTTTTCCGTCCATGGCCGTGAATCCTTCGTGCTTGATGCGGAAGTTTTCGGGGCTTGCACTGTGCAGCAGCGCCTCTTCGTAAGAGATCAAATCTCTATTCAATAGCTCCATCAAACTTTGATCGAAAGACTGCATGCCCCAGGCCGCGCTGCCTTCTTCGATGCATTGCTGGATGTTTTGGGTCTTCGTCGGGTCTTCGATCAGTTCCCGAACGCGGGAATTGTTCACCAAAACTTCGACGGTCGGCACCAGGCCGCTCCCGTCTTTGCGTTTGCAGAGTCTTTGCGAAACAACCGCCTTTAAGACCGACGCCAGCTGCAGGCGCATCTGGTGCTGTTGACTGGCATCAAAGGTCGCCAAGATCCGATTGATGGTTTCTGTGGCATCCAGCGTGTGTAAGGTCGATAGGACCAAGTGGCCCGTTTCAGCCGCCAGGATTGCGGTTTCAATGGTTTCTTTATCGCGCATCTCGCCGATCAGAATCACGTCGGGGTCTTGGCGTAGGCCGGCTCGCAGTGCCCTGGCGAAGGATTTCGAATCGATGCCCACTTCTCTTTGTGTGATCAAACTTTTACGGTCACGGATCAAGAATTCAATCGGGTCTTCAATGGTCAAAATATGTTTGTTCTCGCGCTTGTTGATATCATCAATGATCGCGGCGAGGGTGGAGGACTTTCCGCTGCCGGCCACGCCAGTGATCAGCACTAAGCCGCGCTCGAGCATAGCGACATTTTCAACGACCTTCGGCAGGGTGAGTTCTTCGATGGTCGGAACTTTAAAAGGAATGTTTCGGACGACGACGCGAATCGTACCGCGCTGTCGAAAAATACTGACGCGAAAACGACCTAAGCCGGTGATGCCGTAACCGATGTCAATCTCGCGGAATTCATCGAAGTGCGCGCGTTGTTTTTCGTCGAGCAGGCCCATGGCCATAAACTCGATTTGCTCAGAGGTCAGGGGAGTAGCGTTCGGCTGCAGCGGGCGCAGGGCCCCGTGGCGGCGAATGACCGGAATTACGCCGGCTTTGAGGTGAACGTCGGTGGCCCCTTTTTGCAAAGAAGCCCTAAGAATTTCTTCGAGTTGCATGTGTTATTTGTTTCGGCATTTTGGATCGGGATCTGAATCGACGCTGGTCTTTCGGCGGGGGCGCCTTGACCCGTCATGAACAGAGATTAGTTCCACTCCTTAAGACTTCTATGTTAATTCCTTCAAGTAATGAGTCCCCGTTATGTTCTTTCAGTTAAAGCTTTGGGCACGTGGTTTGGCCTTGGTCTAGTTCCCTTTGCGCCGGGCACGCTCGGGACCATCGGCGCCATTCCCCTCGTTTGGTTTTTTCAATCCTTGGGCGAACTGCAGTATCTGTTCGCGACTTTTATTTTTATCTTCGTTTCGATTTTGGTCGCGCAGATGTACGAAGACCAAATGGGTGCGGGCCATGATCCCGGCGAATTCGTGATGGATGAAGTGGCCGGTTTTTTAGTGACCATGGCCTTGATTCCGTTCACCTGGGCCTACGTTCTGACGGCTTTCGTGATTTTTCGACTGCTCGATATTTTAAAACCATTTCCGATTTCCTGGGTGGACAAGCGGGTTCCGGGCGGATTTGGCGCGGTGGCCGATGATCTGGTTGCGGGAATTGTGGCAAGCCTAGCGATGCAATTGATTTTTCACTTCAAGCTGATTGAGTCATGGAATTTATGAAGCCCCCGATTGAAATTGAAAAGCTTGAAGCTCTTTGCCGGACGCGCGGCTGGACCGTCGGTTTCACGGAGAGTTGCACCGGTGGGCTTTTGTCCGCCTGGATTTGTGGGCAGCCGGGGATCTCCAACGTCTTTGCGGGCGCCGTGGTGAGTTATGCGCGTAAGGTCAAAGTGGATGTGCTGGGTGTGCCTGTATCGTTGATGGCCGCCCACGGGGAAGTCAGCTTGCCGGTGGCGCGCGCCATGGCCGTCGGCGGGCGAAAAGCTTTGGGTTGCACTTGGTGTGTGAGCATCACGGGCATCGCGGGGCCGAGCGGCGGATCTGCCGAGAAGCCGGTGGGCACGGTGTGCTTTGCCGTGAGTGGCCCCGGGGTTGAAGAGGTCTCTGGGCAAGTGTTTCCGGCCGGCGGTGGCCGACAAGACATCCAGCGACAAGCCGCAATTTTTGCTTTCGATTTTCTACTATCTGTTATGAGATAGGATCATCAAAGTTTGGGATAGTGCTGGGTAAAACATATTGAGCGGGCCCGAGACAGGCACGCTCGATAAATAGGAGTACAAATGGGTATCAACATCAGCTCGCGCGATAAAGAATCGGGCGGCAAGCAGACCGGCGACAAAAACGCTTCGGCCGGCGAAAAGGGCAAAGCACTCGAACTTGCGATCGCCTCTATCGAAAAGCAATTCGGTAAAGGTTCGATCATGAAACTCGGCGGCGACAAAAGCCTGTACGAAAGTGTACCGGTGTATTCGACCGGCGCATTGAGCTTAGACATCGCTCTGGGCATCGGCGGTTTACCGCGCGGACGCATCATCGAAATCTATGGCCCGGAAAGCTCAGGTAAAACCACTCTCGCGTTAAGCACGGTCGCCCAGGCACAAAAAGCCGGCGGCAGCGTCGCTTACGTAGATGCCGAGCATGCACTTGATGTTTCTTACGCACGCAAACTGGGCGTTAAAGTCGACGAAATGCTGATCTCGCAGCCCGACACGGGCGAACAAGCTTTAGAAATCGTTGAAACCTTGGTGCGTTCGGGTGCGGTGGACGTCTTGGTCATCGATTCCGTTGCCGCTTTGACTCCTCGTGCGGAAATCGAAGGCGAAATGGGCGACAGCCACATGGGCTTGCAAGCACGTTTGATGTCGCAGGCTTTGCGCAAGCTGACAGCCGCGATCTCGCGTTCGAACACTTTGGTGATCTTCATCAATCAGATCCGTATGAAAATCGGCGTCATGTTCGGTAACCCCGAAACCACCACCGGTGGTAATGCTTTAAAATTCTACGCTTCGGTCCGTTTGGACGTCCGCCGTATCGGCGCGATCCAAAACGGTGAAGAAGTTGTTGGCAATCGCACGGCCGTCAAGGTCGTGAAGAACAAGATGGCGCCCCCGTTTGCGAAGGTGGAATTC
>JBEIHA010000369.1:0-3150 GCA_040381635.1 Pseudobdellovibrionaceae bacterium | reverse complement strand
GCAAGTGAGGCTGTCGAAATGCCTGTCACAATTCTGAAAGACGATGCTTCTCACGTTCTGAAAGTCTATTACGACGCTCAACCTAGCTAAAGGTTGATGGCTTGCTTGAGAGTTTAGGCGCATGTTAACTCTTGAACCACATGTTGCTTGCACTTCTTGTTTCCACATCGATCGCCATCGCCCAGACGCCCCCAGCGAGACCTTTCAAGGCCGCCTTGCAAGAGGTTTTGCGCTCCCCTGAGTATCTCTCTACCGAAAATCAAATTCGGGCCATCGAGTTGGACTTCGCTTCACGTGAACTGGTTTTGCAGCCGGTACTCGAAGCCGAAGCCAAGCGGGTCAACGAAAACCGTCAGTTGCTGAATCCAGGAACTCTCACCACTCGCCCTCGCATGGACACTTTCGGGTTAACTGTCACTAAGCCGTTTTCTACTGGCACCGAAATCGCGGTGGGACCAAGTTACGAACGTGCACTTACACCGGGACTCGCCGGCGGTCGCCGCGATACTTTCGACTGGCAAGTTTCGATCACTCAAAGTTTGTGGAAAGACGGCTTCGGCCGCTCAACAAGTCTGCGGAGGGCACGCGAAGAAGCGCAACGTAAGCAAGAGTTGGCCGTGGCCTTAATTAGACAAGGGCAACTGCTCTACGACTTCGAAGTTTTGTATTGGGATTGGGCGTTGGCGCGCCGGGTTTTTGATCTTCAGGAAAAAAACGTGAAGCGCGGTCGCGAGATCATGCGTTGGGTGCAGGATCGCTTTAATCGCGCGGCGGCCGAAAGCACCGATCTACTGCAAGCACGAGCTTTGTTTACGCAGCGGGAACTCCAAGTCGCGACTCAACAAAGTTTATTAACTCAAACCGGAACGCGCATCGAACGTCTTGTGCCCAATCACGCTTGGCGTCCTGATCCGTTGGATCTAGAAGTGGCGCGGTCCCCGGAAGAATTGCTGGGCACCTGGAAGCCAGACAGCCTAAGCTCGGTTGAATCTTTGTCCTACCTCCAAGCCAAAAACGAAGCGCAGGCGGAAGAAGCGCGTGCTCTCGAAGCGCGCGAAGCGATTCGACCCGGCTTGGATTTACAGATGGTCTACGGAAAGAACGCCATTCCCCGCGATGCGAGCGATGAATTTCGGCGTTCTTTCGAAGAAGACCATGAGTACTCGAGCATTGGCGTTGTCTTTCGCACGGGCCTAGATTTGGGCAACGAACGTCGGAAAGTGGAGTCCGCGCGCGCTTCTAGAGATGCGGCGATTCAGCGGCGTGAAGCCCGCTCTGCTGAAAATAAAGTCGCTTGGACGCAGCTAAAGCAAGAACTTGCCGATTTGAAAACGCGCGTGGACCGCGCGCACGAATTGGTCGAGATTCAATCCAAAAAAGCCAACGCCGAGCGCGAGAGATATCGCAAAGGCCGTTCAACCGCGTTTCAGTCCATCACCTTCGAGCTCGAGGCGGCCGAGGCCGAAATTACCCTATGGACCTTATACGCATTGATGCGCAAGACGGAGGCCCGAGCACGGCTCTTCGTGCGCTAATATGAATCTAATCAAGCTCTCGCTCGACCGCACGGTATTCGCATGGATCTTGATGGCCAGCTTGATTATTTTCGGCGGAGTCGCGGCTATGCAATTGGGCGTTTCGCGCTTGCCGGACGTGGATTTTCCGATCGTTTCGGTGTCGGTGAATTTTGAAGGTGCGGCGCCCGAGATCGTAGAAGCCGAACTCGTTGATCAAATTGAAGAAGCTTTGTTGAACGTAGAAGGCATTAAGCAAATGCGTTCGAACGTGCGCCAAGGTTCTGGATCGGTGCAGTTAGAATTCGATATAGACCGCGATGTCGACGTGGTTTTGCAAGAGGTACAGACGGCCTTAAGTCAGATTCGCTTTCCCTTGGGAATCGATCCTCCCGTGGTTCGGAAGCAGAATCCCGAAGAAGATCCGATTTTGTTTATCGCTCTGACCGCGAAGGATAAACCTCTACGCGACATGATCGTCTACGCCGATCAAACTTTGCTCGATCAATTTCGATTCTTACCCAGTATTGGTGAAGTGTCAGTCGCCGGGTTTTCGGAGCGCAATTTGCGCATTTGGCCCGACTTAGAAAAGTTGCGCCGCGCAGATCTAACGATCACAGATATCATTGATGCGATCGAAACTCAGCATATCGAAGCTGCCGCCGGCCAATACGTAGAAAAAGACCGCGAACTACGGGTCCGTTGGCTGGGCGAAGCCTACGACGTAAAAGAGTTTCAGAATTTGCGGATTCTACGGCGTGGGGGATCTACCATCCAGGACGCGGTCTACCGAATCGGAGATGTCGCTAAAGTCGAAGACGGTTTGTCAGATATTCGTCGCTTGGCACGCACTAATGGATCAACTGCTTTAAGCGTGTCGGTGAAGAAGCAAAGAGGCGCCAACGAAGTCGACTTGGCGGACGCGGTGGCGGCTAAGGTTGAGGAAATCAAGAAGACTTTGCCCGAAGGTTACGATCTTGCCATTCGCGTGGACTTCACTAAGTCCACCCGCGCCGTTGTGTTCACGACAATCGAGAAGCTTTGTGTGGCGGCCGTTGTCACCATCGTCATCTGCTTTTTGTTTCTAGGAAGTTTTCAAGCCGCATTAAACATTTTGTTCAGTATCCCGACTTCGATCGTGGGGACCTTCCTGGTCATCTACTTTATGGGTTTCACGCTAAACTTGTTCACTTTGCTGGCGTTGACTTTGGCGATATCCATCGTGGTCGACGATGCCATCATGTTGCTCGAAAATATAGTTCGGCATTCGCGTATGGGGAAGGCGCCTAAGCAAGCCGCATACGACGGAGCGATGGAAATCTTGCCGGCTGCGACTGCGGCAACTTTAGCCGTAGTGGCCGTTTTTGCTCCCGTCATCTTTATGCCGGGAATCACGGGTAAATTCTTTTATCAGTTCGGCGTGACTATGTCCGCGGCGGTTTTGATTTCTCTGCTTGAAGCGGTTACCATCACCCCGATGCGGGCGGCCGCTTTGATGGCGATGAATCCTAAGCCCACTCGCTTTGAAGAGTGGCTGGACGTGAAATTCGAAAAACTGGCCCATCTGTATCAGGGTTTATTGAAACAAACTTTGAATTGGTCGAAGACCGTGGTGTTTGTTTCGATCCTCTTGTTT